>SXKJ01000450.1 GCA_005778115.1 Planctomyces sp.
ACTCAGTCCTTGACGAGACACCAACGACACGGCCTCGACCTTGAACTCCCTCGTAAACACTCGACGTTTTGACATGAACTTCGCTACTTACGCGTCACAATACGCGCTACGTTGCGCGCACGCAAAACGTGGGCTAGTCCAAGTTGCAGGCTTTTGTCCTGAAAACTCTTTGAAGTCATCGAAAATTATCGAGAGGTGCGATCCGATTGGAAACATCTTGGCCTCATGTCACCGGACGCCAATTTTACTTCACCTTCGCGAATTGCCTTTGGAAGAACTCCAGCATCTCGGTGTTGAAGTTTCGGCGTCCTGCGCCGGGTTGGTTGACGAAGACGTTTTCGATCTTGAGCTCATCCATTTTGGCTTTGAGGTGCCGGCCGAAGTTGGGGTGGTGAATGCCTTGGCCCTCTTTGGCGTTGGCGGGGAGCGGGCCGTCGGCTTCAGTGTAGACCATGTAGAGCGGCGGATCGTCTTTCGTCAGGTGTGTGATGGCCGAGCCTTCGTCGTAGAGCTTTTGTTTCTCCGGCGTCGGATGCAGAGCCTCTTCGGCATCGCGCACGCCGTAGATTTTGAAGATCGAGGGATGCTCCCAGGCTCGCCCACCGATCAACTCTTTGATCTTGATGGGGTCGTAGGTGCTCTGGCCGCCGAATGTGCCAATGGCCTGGATGCGAGTCGATTCCCGTTTGATAGGATCGTCACTCTTGGGATCGGCGAGGTCTTCATGGAAGCCGATCCACATCGAGATGCCTGCTCCGGCCGAACCGCCGAAGCAAGCGACTCGCTTCGAGTCGATGTTCCACTCCTTCGCCTTGCTGCGTAAGAACTGCACCGCGCGAGCGCCGTCATGCTGCGGAGCCGGGAAGATCACCTCTTTGCCATCGACGAAGCGGTAATGAATCGCGGCGACGCTGATGCCGGCATCGTGAAACGCTTGAACCTGCCCCGGAGCGATCTTCTTGCTGCCGCCGACAAATCCGCCGCCATGAATGTAGATCACCAGCGGTGTCGGTTGCTTGGACTTGGCTTGGTAGAAGTCGAGCACATTCCGCTCGGCGCGGCCGTACTTCACATCGGCCTGTGTCGGCTTCTCGGCTCTCGATTTGTCCTGAGACCACGCGGTGCCACTGACCAGGACAAGGACGAGCAAGCCGGTGAATCGCGCGAACGAGGTCATGGCGAATCTCCTTTGGACGAGTGACTCATGGCTCAGCCGACAGTCAGTTGAGCTGCCGTCAACGTGTTTCGCAATAACGTGGCAATGGTCATCGGGCCGACGCCGCCGGGGACCGGTGTGATCGCGCTGGCCACTTGTGAGACCGGCTCGAAATCGACATCGCCGACCAGCTTGTCTCCTTCGCGGTTGATGCCGACGTCGATGACGACGGCTCCGGGCTTGACCATGTCGGCGGTGACGAAACGAGCTTTGCCAATTGCGGCGATAAGGATGTCTGCCTGGCGGACAATCGAGGCGAGTTCTCGCGTGCGGCTGTGACAGATCGTGACCGTCGCATCGGCGACGGCTCCACGTTGGATGAGCAGCATCGCCATCGGCTTGCCGACAATCTCGCTGCGGCCAAGCACGACGGCTTGCGCACCGGCAGTCTCGATCTTGTATTCGGCCAGTAACCGCTGACAGCCGGCTGGTGTGCAGGGCAAGAACCTCGGACGGCCTTGAACCAGCAGTCCGACGTTGTGCGGATGAAAACAATCGACATCTTTGCCGGGGATCACCGCGTCGAGAATGACTTGCTCGCGAATGTGCTTCGGCAGCGGCAACTGCACGAGAATGCCATGCACCGCCGCATCGGCGTTAAGTTGCTCGACGAGTTCCAATAATTGAATCTCGGTGGTCTCAGCCGGCAGTCGGTGAAGAGTGCTCTTCAGCCCGGCTTTCTCACAGGCCCGTTGCTTGTTGCGGACATAGACGGCGCTGGCTGGATCGTCTCCGACCAATACGGCAACCAGATGTGGCACAATCCCAGTCGCGTGCTGAAACGCGGCCGCATCCTCAGCAATCTCCGCCGTCATTCGCGCGGCAGTCGCTTTTCCATCAATCAGCGTTGCGGGCATGTCTGCTCCCTAAGTGAGATTTCAGATGTGAGATTTCAGATCTCAACGGACGAATTCGAGCAACCACAACGTTCCCTGCAAGGCTGCGGCGGCGAAAACACCGGCGAGCAAATCATCTGCCATGATGCCCCAACCGCCTGGCAGACGTTCGAATCGGCTGATTGGCCACGGTTTGGCGATGTCGAAGACTCGAAACCAAATGAAGCCGATGGCGGCGGTCGTCCACGTCACATGCGTCATCGCGAAGACGATCGCGAAGGCCGCAATCTCATCACACACCACGCTGCCTGGATCGCTGAGCCCGCAGTGCCGAGCGGTTCGCTGCGCCGCCCCGCCTCCCAACAAGACACCAATCAAAGTGACGATGACGCTTTCGTGCATCGGCCGTTCAAGAGACTGCCAACCCCAGACCAACAGTGGACCGAGCAAACTCCCAAATGTCCCCGGAGCTTTCGGAGCCATGCCAATGCCGCAACCGGTCGCGTACAGCCAAGCCAAACGGTCGAGCAAGTTCAGTTTTTGACCGCCGGAAGGCTCTCTACTCATGCTGAAACACCGCAACTACACTTTCGCCATTCAGTCGCCTGACTCACTGGGTCGGGTGTCAATCAGTCGTTTTATTGGCAACAAATTTAGAGCCGGACTCGGAGAGTCCGGCGACGGAGTGATTCATGTCGGACGCGATGGAGCTTAGCAAGATCGAACATCTCAAGTCAGGCAGTCGCCAGCTTCGCGGTACGATCGCCGAAGAGCTACTTTCGCCTGAGACGCCATTTACGGAGGGCATGGAACAGCTCCTGAAAAACCACGGCACCTATCAGCAAGAGAACCGAGACGGCCGTGGCACTGGCGAGGCAAAATCCTACGGCATGATGGTCCGGTCTCGTGTTCCCGGCGGCAAAATTACGGCCGCACAATTTCTGTCAGAGCTTGACCTGTGCGACCGCTTTGGCAATGGCACGCTGCGAATCACGACTCGGCAAGGCTTTCAGCTTCATGGAGTCTTGAAGGACAACTTGCGCGAGACGATCCGCGAAATTAACCGCATCAAGTTGACCACGCTGGCGGCCTGCGGTGACGTGAACCGAAACTTGATGTGCTGCCCTGCCCCGATCAATGGCAACTCGATTCGCCGCGACAATCAAGCGTTGGCGGATCGCATCACCGAACATCTGCGTCCGCGCACGAGCGCGTACTTTGACATCTGGCTGCGCGACGAACAGACCGGAGAAGAACAGAACGTCGCCGATTTCCAGCCCATCGAAGAGCCGATCTACGGCGCGAATTACCTGCCTCGAAAATTCAAGATTGGGGTCACGCTGCCGGAAGATAACTGCATCGACGCGCTGACCTATGACTTGAGCTTCGTGACGATCCACAACGGCAGCACCATTGAAGGCTACAACGTCTACGTCGGTGGCGGCCAAGGGGTCACTCCCGCGAACAAGAAGACGTTTGCCACGGTCGCCAAACGAATGGCGTTTTGCTCGCCAGAAGATGCGGTCGAGGTTGCCGGCGCCGTCGTCAAGGCGTTTCGCGACACCGGCAACCGCGCGGATCGCAAGCTCGCTCGGCTGAAGTATGTCATCGCCAATCAAGGACTCGATTTCTTTCGGGAAAAAGTCGAAGCACATCTCGGACGCAAACTCGCCCCGGCGCGAGACGTCGCAATCACTGACGCTGACGACCACATGGGCTGGCACGAACAGGGTGATGGCAATCTCTTTCTTGGGATCAACATCGAAAACGGCCGCATCAAGGACGACGGCTCGCTGCGGATCAAGTCTGGTCTGCGAGCGATTCTCGGCAAGTACGGCATGAACACCCGGCTGACCGCGCTTCAAGGAGTGATCCTCTGTGACATTCAACCGCAAGACCGAGACGACATCTCGAAGATGCTGGTTGAGTACGGAATCGCTCCCGCAGAAGAATTGACGTTGATCCGCCGCTATTCGATCGCCTGCCCTGCCCTCCCCACCTGCGGACTGTCCGTCACGGAGTCTGAGCGAGTCATGCCTCGCGTCATCGACGACCTGGAAGTCGAACTGCGAAAGTTCGATCTGATTGGCGAGCGGATTTCCGTCCATATGACCGGCTGCCCGAACGGATGTGCTCGGCCCTACACACCGGACATCGGCTTGGTGGGGAAATCGCGCGGCAAGTACACGGTCTACTTGGGAGGCAACGCGGAAGGGACGCGACTGGCATTCCTCTTCCGAGATCAGGTGCCGTTGGAACAAATCGCACAATCGGTGTCACCGCTCCTGCCCTACTTCAAAGAGGAGCGGCTTCCGCAAGAAGCGTTTGGAGATTTTTGCTAT
This sequence comes from Planctomyces sp., assembly GCA_005778115.1. GTDB lineage: Bacteria > Planctomycetota > Planctomycetia > Planctomycetales > Planctomycetaceae > SXKJ01. The sequence continues at coordinate 4,395 of SXKJ01000450.1, forward strand.
CGAAAGGGCTTGGCCGATCTGCAAGCGCGGTGCGGAACGAATTGAACGAACGGATAACCCAAACTTTCCTGGATTCGTCTTTGACCGTGGGTTTTCGGCCTGCGTAAGATAATCCAGCGGCTAGTCTCGGTTGGGAAATTCGTGCGACTGTGTAACGAAGTTGTATTTGGTTCGAGGAGACGTTCAGAAATGATTCGATTCAATTGGCTTGCAGTGGTTGCGGCGTTGTTCCTCTCGCTGGCGACTTCGATTCCGGCAATCGCACAATCGTCGGGCATTCCGCGCGATGTGACGAATCCAGCCTCAGACGCCGGTATTCCCGCGCTGTTAACCGGCGTCAACTCGATCATCCGCCCCCAAGACGCGGCGATCTTGCAGTTCGACTCGTTGCTAGATCCCTCCAACGGTGCCGATCCGAGCAAGCTGACGGCGGCGGCTGTCAGCATTCAACTCAACCATCGTGTGGCGCAGCAGCAGGTAGAACTCGCGATTAGGTTTCTGCTCGCTAACCGCAATGACATCGTGGCAGGAAGGAATCAGTTCTTTAACAGTATTTATGGAAAACCGGGACGAAAACAAAGGGTGGCTGTGCTGGCTCCGGTATCCTTGCCGGGCACTTTCAATCTGGTCAGCCCAACGCTCATGCGATCGCAACCTCAGGGTGGTGGCGGTGGAGGTGGCAACCAGCGTCCCAGGGTTTCGGTCGGGACACTATTGAATTCTGGAGACTCCGTGTTCCTGGTCGATCCGACTGCCAATCCCACTCAAAACGCCAATAACAACAACTTCACGCCGGTCAGCTATCCCGATCTCACCACACAGGGATTCGTCGTCAAGATTTCCGCCGTGATCCGAGGTGGAATTAATCAGCAGGGTGGTGGAGGTGGACAGAACAATCAGGCCAATCAAAACACGGACTTCATTCTGGATTCCACCAATTCAAATGTGCCGCTCAATATGACACTGAATAACGCAACGGCTTGGCGTGTAGTTCGCTTTGATGAGCAGGATGATCCCACCGTCTACAACCAAGTTTTGGCGACATACCAGGCAATCCGAGACGCTTTGGCTGGCTTTGATCCGACGGTGGGACGCCCCCAGCCAGGAAACATCATCACCTACAATCGGCGATTTCGTAATATTAACACGGAATACGGGGTGGGCGATGCTCAGTTCGCTGCCACAGACACACGGGCAGCGCTCAACAACTTGATCGGGGATGTCATCCCCGACCGTGGTGCCGATCGCTTGGCAAGGCAAGCGGGCTTCTCCTTGTCTGATTCCTATGCTCATCTCGATACTCTTTATGATCAATCCAACTCTCAAGGAGTCGCCAACGCACGCCTGACCCCTCTGCTTTGGGCCGAGGACAACAATCTTCCAATCCAGTTCGACTCGCGAGTGGGCATCTCGAGCGCGACAGACGAGGACCGCGATTTCTTCAAGAATCGACAGACAATCTTCGGAGCTCAAAATGACTCGTCGAACCAATACTTGGGCCGAGCGTTCTTAGAGGAGAACATCCTGTTTGGAGGCGGGAATTTCTTCGACACCAACGTGGCCTCGTCCACTCCGCTACTGGAAGGAACGCGAGACCAACGTTCGCCTGCCGGAGGAGCAAGAGTGACGCAAGGTGGTGGCGGAAACACGCCTGTCACATTCGTTTCCGAAACTGCTGAAATACCCGGAAGCGGTACACCTACTGAAGAAAAAACGCTCCGCAAATGGCAGATGATTCTCTCCTCTTTTGCCGAGTACAACACCAACTTGGACAACCGAGTTTTGGGTACCCTCAATGGCCCCAGGAACATCGCGGTGATTGGACTTCAAGCCATGGTTGGCGGCGGCGCGGCGTCCGAGATTCGAGCAGCTGATGCGTCGAATTACAGCCTTTTTGCCGATTTGATTCGCGTTTCCGGTGGGGCCGGAATCGACTTCACTCGTGTCGAGCCGATTGGAAAGCGTGGAAACGCTGGCTTCAATCCAGTCGTCCCCGTGCAATAAGCGAATCTACGGAAACATCGAAACACAGACTGCCCGACTCCGGCAACGGACGTCGGGCAGTTTGCATTTGAAAAGGCCACCATCTCTCTTGAATGGGCAAGATCCTCAACATGACTGACGATGCCGCCGGTCGCCATCCGCTCGTCGCGGCGGCCCGACACCAACTCTGAGCAGTTCGTTCAGCGGGACGAAACAGCCCATTCTTCCTAGTCAACAATGTCGGCGGATTCCTGACATTCGCTTCAAGTGTTACGCCGATTGCGGCCGATACGGACGAAAAGGCTCGGTGCATCGCGCGGATGCTCCGTCTCGCGGCGTTTGCAGCCGCTGGTCGGACGCCTGTGCCCAGCCGAGGGAGACGTCCGTATGAAGCCGCTACTTCGTATCGTTTTCAGTTTCGTCGCGTTGGCTTGTTCGACGCTGATGAGTTCGCCCACCGCCTCGGCGCAACAGCCTAACGCCATCTGCACCAATCAACCGGGCTTTCGCATTCCGTATCGATTCGATCAAGCCGAGATGCGTCGCCTGCGAGCCAAAGAGATTCGGTTGTTTTTGTCGCGGAACAACGGCTTTGATTGGCAGCACGTGCAGACTGTCGCTCCCGAAGCCGGCCGCTTCGACTTCAAGGCGCCAGCAGACGGTGAATACTGGTTCGCGGTTCGCACCGTCGATGGAACGAATCAACTTCATCCGGATGCCAATGTTGTCGAACCAGGCTTGGTGGTGATCGTGGATCGGACAGCTCCGGATTTGCAATTACTGTTGCAACAGTCCGAAGCCGGCAAGGTGCAACTCTCCTGGAGCGTGTCAGACGCCAATCTCGATCTGACCAAGCTCAGTCTTGAGTTTTCGCAGGCAGGAGCCAACTGGCAACCAGTCAGCGTCAAGGCACATGTCGCCGGGCAAACGAGTTGGACTGTCCCGAACGGCGGGCAAGTTTCTGTGCGCGGTTCGGCAGCCGATCGCGCAGGGAATGTCGGCTCCGCGCAGACTTCGGTAGTCGTACAAGCGAGCGACGTTGGTGGCCCGATGCGTAAGCGCCCGGAGGCCGCGGACTACAGAAACCCAATCGCCGGGGGCAGCTTGCCGCCAGCGTCGGAACCGATCAACAACTTTCCGTTTGGTCCCTCGGCGAATTCCAACGTCGCTCCACCTCCGCCGACCAATCCCTTCTCCTCGTTGCCCGTGCAAGCAAGCCGCCCCAGTGCGGCCGCATCGGCTCCCACGCAATTCCCGAGCGAATCAAAAATCGCGAACTCATTCCCGCCATCGACCTCCGTCACGACATCCGGAGGACAAGGCCGCGTCAACACCGCGGAGTGGGGCATGAATCGGAGTCGCTTTGGAGGCAACGGTCGCTTCCGCGCCGTGAAGTCGCATCGCTTCGAGGTCAATTACCGCATCGATGATGTCGGTCCATCAGGCGTCAGCGCCGTCGAGTTGTTCGTCACGCAGAACAACGGTCAGAAATGGTGGAAGTACGGCGACGACTCGGACAAGCAAAGCCCGTTTGTCGTCGAGGTTCCGGAAGACGGCGTCTACGGCTTCGCGATCCGAGTCCGCAGCGGTGCTGGTCTTGCCGATGATCCGCCACAAGTCGGCGAAGAGCCGTCAGTCGTCATCGTTGTGGACCGAACTCCGCCGAACGTTCAGCTTCAGCCGATCCAGCAGGGAGCCGGCGGGCAGATGAACAAGCTCACGATCAGTTGGCGGATCGCCGACGACAATCCCAGTGACAAGCCAATCTCACTGGCCTATTCGGCCAACCCGAACGGCCCGTGGGAACCGATCTGCGGCTGGCAACCGGACACCGGCAGCTATGCGTGGAGCGTCGGCCAAGGCGTGCCCTCTCGGTTGTATGTCCGTCTTGTCGCCCGTGACGCCGCTGGCAATCTCTCGTTCGTGGATACTCCGCAGCCGCTGCTAGTCGATCTCTCGAAGCCGACCGCGCGCATCGTTGATATCGAATCGAACGGACCGCAGTAGGCCCCGGCCCCGGCTGCGATCCGAACCGATCAGTGTCACAGCACGACCACGGTGCTGGTTTCGCTGACGGGGCCGTCGCCGCGTGAGTTGCGGCCGAGGATTTGATAATCGTAGCTGCCGGGCGCGAGTCCCGTGGCGTCAAAGCTGGTGACGATGACGTCGGCGGCGACCACGCTGAATTCCGTGGCCCCCGGAGCTTTCTGGAGCACTTCGTAGCTGGTGGCTCGCGCGGCGGAATACTCCAAGTGCGCTTGGCCGGCGGCGGGTGACGTGGCCACGGTGATCGCGCCTTGAGCGGGAGGTTGTTGAGCCGGCTCTTGGGGGATGGCGTCGATGACTTCGCGTTCGGCGGTCCCCTCGACGAATTGCGCGCGGCCCTGAATCAGAGCCGCCGTGACGAAGTCTTCCAGCGTCGTCAACGCCTCGTGCAGGTTGCCCTGCGCGATCTCGTAGTCTTGATCGACGGTCGCGAACGCGGTTTGTTTCGTCTTGAGCGTGGTCAGCAGCGCATCAAACGCCACCTTGTCCATCGTGTCCCACGCCTTGAACGCCGTCGCCGATCCCGGAGGGTTGGGGAGTTGTCCCCACAAGATGGAGGTCGCCTCCATCCGTCCGATCGTCTGGGCCACGGTCTTGTCTTCGATCGGCAAACGGCTGATCGCCGAAAGGCTGCCGGCATCCGCTCGATAGCGGCTCTTCATGATCGGGAAGACCTGCACGCACGCCGCGTGCGCCGCCAGGCGCGACTCCTCCAATTCGCCACGCGCCAGATTCAGCGCCGAGTTCGCCGTCTGAAACGTCGTGCGCGCGGTGAGCGCCGCATCAATCACCGCTTGAACCTCCGCCGGTGTCTTGCCATCCGGCCGAAACGTCGCGATGGCGTCCATCGCCGCCTTCACATACCGACCCTGCGTCACCCGGAAATCAAACTGCTCGAACATGATCTTCCCCTTGGTCCGTGGAAACAGAGGCTTCGTCAAACCGATTGACGACCAGCGGAACGCTAGCGCTCTGTTCCGCGGTGACAACCTGCCATTCCCCGCAACCTGACGTGGCCTCGCCTCGACGATTCGCCACCTCTGCCGCAGTCACCGCTGCTTGCGCTGTTCCCGCGACACATTCCGCAGCAGTCACGCTCACTTCCGTCGCGGAATCCTCCGCAGCAACTGCGGAAGACAACCGAGCTTCTGCGGAAGCCACGGCTTGACCTGCGGAAGCGACTCCAGCTTCTGCGGAAGTGCCAGGCTTCTCTTCAGAAGTGCCTATTCTGACTGCCGAAGGCTCCACTACTTTTGCCGAAGCGACCATTCCGACGGCCGCAGCCCTCCCAGAAGTCGCATCCCACGAGTGAGCGGCTCCCGCCAAGCCAAAAACTGCGGGAAAACATGGCTCTGCAGGAGCCTCGCTTGCGCTGTGCGCGGGTCTCCCGACCCCGCATGTTCCGACGACCGCAGGTCTTCAAGGTTCGAGGAGACCTGCGGTCCAGCCCAACGGCGGGGTCGGGAGACCCGCGCCGAGCGCGGGACACTTGGTTGCCGAGTCTCTGCCGGTTTCGGCTACTTGGGTTGGTCGGACTTGCTTGGCTCGATCACGCCGCCGTCCCATTCGATCTTGCACCCCGGCAACGCGGCCGTGGGTCAGTTTGGAAAATCAGACTTCGGAAGTTTTTGAGCAAAGTGACCCACTTCCCAAAAGTGGTTGGAGAAGCGTCATGTCAGCTTTCGCATTGAACAGGGTTTCTTCCCCCTTTACTGCTCCTTGACGTCCTTTCAGAACTCGGCTGCTTGGACTTCCCCCCGTTTTGCGGGCGCGTAGATAAGCGCGTAGAGTGCGAGACGAGGAGCGAGCAAGATGCGTCAGCGACGGAAGTTTACCCGAGAGTTCAAAGTGGAGGCCGTTCGGTTGTCGAGGCAACCGGGTCGAA
>SXKJ01000451.1 GCA_005778115.1 Planctomyces sp.
CAACCGTATCAACCCGCGCGTCATCAAACGCAAGATGAGCAACTGGCTGAAAAAACGGGACAAACACCGCAATTATCCGCAGCCAACCAAGACTTTCCGGAAGTCAATCGTCATGCTCGATTGAACGGTATTGGGGCTAGGACGAGGGGCACGTCGGCACTTCGCTGCGAATCACATCCATGACCCACCGGCTTTCCAAACACGTCAGCGTTCAGCGGCTGGCCGAGCGGTTGCACGCGCGAGTCGGATTGACGCATTACTCGGCGGTCGAATTTCTGATCGCGTTAGTGTTGTTGCTGGTCGTGACGCCGTTGGTGGAGGGATTGAGTCAGGCCGTTCTGATTGAGGCAGTGCTGCTGACGTTGGTGCTCGGGTCAGCGGTGCTGGCCGTGGGAGCGGATCGCCGGACGCTGATCATCGCCATGTCCCTGAGCATTCCGGCGGTCTTATCCAAATGGCTTCACCACTTCTTGCCCGACCTCCTCCCGGCAGAATTGTTCCCCCTAGCGGCGATCACGTTTGTGGGATTTGTGGTGTTCCAACTGCTGCGATTCATCTTGCGAGCGTCGCAGGTGGACGCCGAAGTGCTTTGCGCTGGCATCGCCACTTACCTGACGTTGGGGTTGCTTTGGACATTCGCGTATGTGCTGGTGTCGCGCCCCTCGACGAACGCCTTTTCATTTCCTCCAGTATCGGGCAAGCAAGCATCGTCACCGTTCGACGCGCTCTATTTCAGTTATGTGACGCTCTGCACGGTTGGCTTCGGCGATATCACGCCAGTATCTCCGACGGCGCGTATGCTGGCGGTGCTTGAAGCTTTGTCGGGTACGATTTATCTCGCAGTGCTGGTCGCTCGGCTGGTCAGCATGTATTCGGTCACAAGAGACGCATCGCAAGAGAAACAACTCTGAAGAGGATTCGCATCGAGGCGAGTCAGCCACGGTCGCACACGAACAAGTAACTAATCTCAAAATGGAGACATCCCAATGAAGACTCAACTTTGGATCACGACGGCAGTGGCGATCGTTGCCGTGGCAATTAGTTCGGCGGACTTCGCATTCGGAGGAGGACGCGGAGGCGGTGGAGGAGCTGATGGTGGTGGCGCTCGGCCGAGCGCTGGACCATCTGGCGGCGGTGCTCGGACAAGCGCTGGCCCATCCGGTGGAGGAGCTCGGCCAAGCGCTGGCCCTTCCGCTGGTGGTGCGCGTCCATCGGCGGGGCCCGCGGTTGGAAGCTCGCCGTCGTTCAGTCATCCAGGTGGCGCGAACAACGCGAAGGCTCCCGCTCAAAGTCCTCGACCCAACAACGGTGTGGGACAACGTCCTGCCTCGACGCCGGGGAGTCTCCCAGGTGTTGGTGCCGCGCAGGGAGCCGGTGCTTCGAAAGGGACCGCGAATGCGTCGAAGGGGGGGAACAACGTCGTTGTGAACAACAACAGCAATCGCGTGGGCGTTTCACAGCAGCCGGCTCGATTGCCTGGTCTGGGAGGTGCCGGAGCCGCCTCGCAGTTGCCGAATCAAGCTGGCAACCGAGCACAGACGCCGGCCGCTCGGCAAGGGGACTTGAGCAATCGGATGTCGTCGGGACGCGAAGACCGGCAAGGCAATCGCACTGACATGCAGAACGATCGTCAGGACCACCGCAACAACAGTCGCGAGGACTGGCAAAACTTCGCCGACGATCATCATGCCAATCATGGTGACTGGTATCACGACTGCTGGCATCCCGGTGCCGGCTGGAACCACATGTGGGACAACTACCCCGTCGCGGCCGCGTTCGGCGTGACTGCTTGGGGGGTGAATCGTCTGGCCTACGGCTTCGGCTATTGGGGTTACTCGAATCCGTATGCCAGCAGCAGCGTCACCTACAACTACTCCGAGCCGCTGGTCTCTTACTCCGACAGCGGCAGCTCTGCGGCTCCGGCCGAGGCGACGCCGGCTGAGCAAGCCGATTCAGGCAAGACCGCATTCAATGATGCTCGGACAGCGTTCTACGAAGGTGATGCCCCGAAGGCGCTCACGTTGCTCGACACGGCATTGAAGACGATGCCGCGAGACACGGTGGTCCATGAGTTCCGTAGTCTCGTGCTGTTTGCGTTGAAGAAATATCCAGAGTCCGCCGCCGCGATCTACGCGGTTCTTTCCGCCGGTCCCGGTTGGGATTGGACGACGATGAGCAGCCTCTACCCAAGCGTCGATGGATACACGCAACAGCTTCGCGCGCTGGAGGACTTCATGAAGGCCAACCCAAAGTCGACAGATGCTCATTTCCTGTTGGGCTACCACTACCTGACGGCCACCCACACGGACGCGGCGGCCAAGCAATTCAAGTTGGCTCAATCACAATTGCCGGACGACAAGCTCCTCATGCAGTTATTGAGCATGACGGCTCCCGCGGATGAACCGGCCAAGACTGCGACGCCTCCCGCAGCGGCAGACGTGCCGGCCGAGAAGGTGCTCTCTGCCGAGAAGCTGGTCGGCACTTGGAAAGCATCGAGCCAAGGCGCTCAGTTTCAACTCGACCTCGCGAAGGACGGCACATTTGTCTGGACGTACTCGCGCGGCAAAGACAAGCAATCGGTGAAAGGAGTCTTCGCCGTGGACCAAAACAACCTCGCCCTGGAGCCCGACGCCGGTGGCACGATGCTGTCGGAAGTGGATCTCACGAACCCGTCACAGTTCGTCTTCAAGATGATCGGCGGCGACGCGAAAGATCCCGGCTTGGAATTCAAAAAGAGCTGAAAGCTCATCGATTCATGTTCTCCACTAATCCGACGCGCCAACGAGGCTCTCGTGACCGCATAGCCTCGCTTGCGCGTCGAGTCAGTGAATAATCCCGGCTAAAGATCCGCGTCATATTTTCGCGACAGGCGTGAGCGGGTTGAAAGGGTTTCGTCGAGCAGTAGATCCCAGACTTTTTGGCGGTCCTTTTCGGCATCGGCGATGACCTTGGCTTGCTTTGCTTCGACTTCGGCGAAGTTGTTTTTGTATTCGTAGCGTGGCTGAGCGAAGGCGTAGCCTGCTCCGGCGGTCACTCCTCCGTACCAACCGTTGGAGTAATAGTTCGTCGGATAAACATAGACTTCTTGCTTCTTCGCGAACTGCAACGCGGAGACGTCCAGCGGCACGCCGCGCAGTGAGCGGGCGATGGCTCGCAGTTTATTGACGACGCTTGTGGAGTAATTCAGCAAGTCGGGATCAACGTCGCGGCTGGGAAGTTGGCTGATCTTCTTGGCGTAGGACTCGAACCAATGGGCCGAGGACTCGTAGTTCTTCGCCCTGCGAGCGTTCGCTTCCAGATCGCTGAGCTGGGTCTGAATCGTCTTGAAGAACCGAAAAGACGCGGATTGTTCGGTCGCAGCGGCTGACGGAGTTGCTACGGATTCTCCGACGTGCGAACCGTCATCGAGGTGCCCGACCGAGGGTTGAATGAGCGAGATGACGCGGCGGAAGCTTGGTTCCGAAAGTGTAGCGGTGAAGGTGAACGACTTCTCGCCGAACTCGACTTTGGCGTCCGCGAGTTCTTCGATGAACACCCCGTTTTTCTGTAGAGCCGCGAGCGCGATGCGCGGCAAGAGGCGCGCGTACTGTGCGATTTCGTCACTCAGGTCGATCCGCAGTGTTCCTTCGATGGTTTCGCCCACGTCGATGCTGACGCGCAATCCGCGCAAGCCTACAGCCAGCTTGGCCAGAGCATCGAGATCGACGGCCTGACCTTTCAACGCCGGCGAGTTCTGCAAGCGCACCTTCGCATCGTCGAACTGCAACACGTCCTGCAGGTCGAGAGCCAAGTGGTACTGCCCCTTGGGGTCGGTCACGGCTTCGAGCAGATATTCCGAAATCATCGGCTTCGCGGCTTCGCGAGTTCCTCGCAGCCAACGAGCCACGTCCTGCCGGCTCTGATGATTCGTCACCGCCAGGCGTTGAACTTTCAGCTCGACAAAACTCGTGCGACGGTCAGTCGCCACGAACGAATGTCCTTCCAGCTTCTCCAACGGAGCGGATTCTTTCTCCGCCAGCTTCTTCATGGCGAATGGAGACTTGAGACGCACCAGGCCGAGTTCCCACTCGGCGCTGATCGATTCCGTATCAATTTTTGCCGCCAGCACCGCCGTTTGAATCGACGGAGGAAAGGGGGCCAAGCCGTTCGCGTAGTCCGTGACATACCGGCGGCTCCAACCTTGGCTCGTTCCAAGCTTGCTCTTGAACAAGCCCTCGACATCCACCACAGCCACGGCATTGGCCGATTGAGGGACACGCAACAGCAACTCGCTCGTCGTGTCCGCGGCGAACGACAGCGTGGCGGCCAGCGAAAACTGAACAATCAGGATTTGGACGAAGTTCCGATGAACGAGTTGATGTCGAGCCATGTTGTCACGTCTCCTGAGGCGTAAAGGCCGCAAATGAAATTCGTTGCTGACCGGCAAACTTGATTGCGGAAATGAAGCTCACTTCAATCCCGCTCTCTTTGCAAACAACGCGCCAGATTTCAACAGCCACCTCTGACTCTGGCAACCGACGCATATTCAAATCGGCGCGGCTGCATGTGTTGAGTTTCAAGCTCTGACAGCGAGACGCGCTGACGCTGGCGGCGTCTGCCACGAATCCACAGACTTGGAACATCGGAAGTGACCAAAATCAACATCCACAGGACGGACACAACCATGAAGACTATCTACGTAAAGATCCTGATGGCCGTCGCGATCGTCGGCGGCATGTTGTTCGGCTGGCAGTCGCCCTCGGTGCGATGGACAACGTTGCCGCAGACGCAAGACAAGCAGGTGTTGAGCGGTCAACTCGATCGCACAGTGCTGCCGATTGCGGAGCCGAAGCGGGAGGTGATTGCCGAAGTCGATGCTCGCAAGGCGAAGGCTCCGCCGCGGTTTGAGGTGAAGGCTCCGGCGAAGGCTCCGAATGTTGTGGTCGTGTTGATCGACGACATGGGGTTCGGACATTCGAGTGCGTTCGGTGGGCCGTGTCGGATGCCGACGATGGAACGACTCGGCAGCAACGGGTTGAAATACAACCGGTTTCACACGACGGCGCTCTGCTCGCCGACGAGGATGGCGTTGCTGACGGGGCGGAATCATCACGTCAACAATGCAGGCGCGATCATGGAGTTGGCGACCGGCTTTCCGGGCAACACGGGGATTCGGCCCAACAGCGTCGCTCCGCTGGCCGAGACGCTGCGGCTGAACGGCTACAGCACGTCGGCGTTCGGGAAGTATCACGAGACTCCTGCGTGGGAGGCGTCGGTGTCGGGGCCGTTTGATCGCTGGCCGACTCGGTCGGGCTTCGACAAGTTTTATGGCTTCATCGGGGGCGAGACGAATCAGTGGTCTCCAGCGGTTTATGACGGCATCGCACGCGCCGAAGTGCCGCACGTCCGAATTATCACTTCACGACCGACATGATGAGCAAGGCGATCGGGTGGGCGAGATTTCAATAGTCGATGACTCCCGACAAGCCGTTCTTCATGTACTTCGCGACCGGCGCGACGCATGCGCCACATCACGCTCCGAAAGAGTGGATCGCCAAGTACAAAGGCGAGTTTGACGACGGCTGGGACAAGCTGCGCGAGCGAACGTTGGCCAAGCAGATTGAACTCGGCGTCGTGCCGAAGGGGACGAAGCTGACCCAGCGACCGGCGGAGATTCCGGCGTGGGACGGACTCAGTGCCGATCAGAAGAAACTCTTTGCGCGACAGATGGAAACTTACGCGGGCTTCGCGTCGCACACCGATCACGAAGTCGGGCGACTCGTGAAGGCAATCGAAGACATGGGCGAGATGAACAACACGCTCTTCTTCTACATCGCCGGCGACAACGGCGCGAGTGCCGAAGGTGGCCCGGATGGAACGTACAACGAGATGCTGGCGCTCAACGGCATCATCAGCGATTTCGCGTCGCAGTTGCCGCACCTCGACGAATGGGGCGGGCCGAAGACGTTCCCGCACTTCTCAATTGGCTGGGCGTTGGCGGGGAACACGCCGTTTCAGTGGACGAAGCAAGTCGCGTCGCACTTCGGCGGCACTCGCAACGGCATGGTCATTCACTGGCCAGACCGGATCAAAGCGAAAGGGGAAGTCCGGTCGCAGTTCCATCATGTGATCGACGTCGCGCCGACGATCCTCGAAGCGGCGGGCTTGCCGGAACCGACGAGCGTCAACGGCACGAAGCAGCGGCCGATGGATGGCGTGTCGATGCTCTACACGATCGACGACGCGAAGGCGAAGGACTGCCGCACAACGCAATACTTCGAGATGTTCGGCAACCGAGCGATCTATCACGACGGCTGGGTGGCGGCGACTCGGCATTCGATCCCGTGGCTGAACGTCCCGCTGCCGGGCTTCGACAAGGATCGCTGGGAGCTGTACCACGTCGCCGACGATTTCAGTCAGGTCAATGACCTCGCCGCCGCGAATCCGCAGAAGCTGAAAGAGCTGCAAGATCTCTTCACGAAGGAGGCGATTCGCAACCACGTCTACCCGCTGGATGATCGTCGAGCCGAACGCTTCAACGCGGCCATCGCCGGACGCCCTGACCTCATGGGGCCACGCAAGTCTCTGACGTTGTACGAAGGGATGACCGGCATCGCCGAGAACGCTTTCATCAACATCAAAGGCCGCCCGCACTCGATCACCGCTGAGATCGAAGTCTCGCCAGCCGGAGCCGACGGAGTGATCATTGCTCAAGCCGGCCGCTTCGGCGGCTGGAGCCTGTACATGAAAGGTGGCCGAGTCCACGAAGTCCACAACTACGGCGGCCTCGAACACTTCACGGTCTCGTCCGAGAAGCCGCTCACGCCCGGTAAGCACACGATCCGCTACGCCTTCACTCCCGACAATCCGAAGCCGGGCAGCGGCGGCATCAGCCAACTCCGCATCGACGACCAAGAGCCAACCGAGGCCAAAGTCGGCTGCACGATGCCCTTCGCCTATTCCGGCGACGAGGGAGTCGATGTCGGCACCGACAATGAAACACCCGTCACCGAGGATTACGCCGAAGGTCACAACCGTTTCACCGGTAAGATTCACAAGGTCACGGTCGAGCTCAAATGACATCCACCCTCATGTCCAACGCCATCCTCATCCTGAACGCCGGCTCGTCGAGCCTGAAGTTTTCGGTGTTTCGCGACAGCGATCCGCCGGAGTTGGTGCTGCGCGGTCAGTTGGAATCGTTGCTCACTGAACCTCGATTCGTGGCTCGCGATGCCGCGGAGCAAGTGCTCGGTGAACGGACTTGGCCGGCTGGTTCGACGTTGGGGCACGCGGGCGCGGTTGAGTACTTGTTCGACCGGGGGCGTGACAAACTCGGTGAATCGCGCCTCGTCGCGGCCGGGCACCGCGTCGTACATGGCGGGACAAAGTTCACTCAACCGGTACGAGTGGACGACAACGTACTTGCCGAGTTGGAATCGCTGGTACCGCTGGCTCCGTTGCATCAGCCACACAACCTCGCGGCCATTCGAGCGGTTGCGAGTCACGCGCCGACGCTGCCGCAAGTCGCATGCTTTGACACGTCGTTTCATCGGACTCAGCCCGCAGTCGCACAAGCGTTCGCACTGCCTCGCAAGCTGACGGAAGCGGGCATCTAACGCTACGGCTTTCACGGCTTGTCCTACGAATACATCGTGTCCTCGTGGCCGACGGTGCCAGCGTCGGCGGCTTGGTTTGGTGCCGACGCGGGCAGCGTCGGCCACGGCAAACTCCACGGCCGTGTCATCGTCGCGCACCTTGGCAACGGCGCAAGCCTGTGTGCGATGCGCGATGGCGTGAGCATCGCGACGACGATGGGCTTCACGCCGCTCGATGGCTTGGTGATGGGGACTCGTTGCGGAACGATCGACCCCGGCGTGCTGTTCTACCTGATGGATCATCACGGCCTGGATGCTCGCGCGGTCGAACGCTTGCTGACTCACGAATCCGGGTTGCTTGGCGTCTCTGGCATCTCCAGCGACATGCGCACGCTGCTGGAACGGAAAGCGACTGACCCTCACGCTGCGGAAGCCATCGAGCTGTTCGTCTATCGCATCTCGCGTGAAGTCGGTTCGTTGGCCGCTGCTCTCGGCGGACTCGACGCACTCGTCTTCACCGGCGGCATTGGCGAGCACGCTCCGTCGATCCGCGCTCGCGTCTGCCGCGCCGTGAATTGGCTGGGACTCGATTTCGACGACAGCAGCAACGAACAAGGTGGCCCTCGCATCTCACGCTCGACCAGCCGCGTCTCCGCGTGGGTCATCCCGACCAACGAAGAGTTGATGATCGCTCAACACACCCAAGATCTCTTGAAGCTGAGACAACCATGAAGCAAACGAATTCAGCAACGAAACGCTCCGCCACCATCAGCCTCGACGACGAAGAACAAGTCAAGGACGTGCTGACCAACGCCGTGCTCGGACTATGGGACGTAGTCAACGGCCTCACTCGATTGCGGCCGTCACGGCGCGAGCGGTATCGCGTCACGATCTTCGGCTCAGCACGCGTGAAGCCCGGCACGTTTGGCTACGAAGAGACGAAACGCTGCGCCGCCGAACTGGCCAAGTTGGGCTGTGACATTATCACCGGCGACGGCCCCGGTCTGATGCAGGCTGCCAATGAAGGGGCGGCGAGTGCTCCGGAGCGAGCGAAGTCGATCGGCATCCGCGTCGATCTGCCGTTCGAGCAGGAAGTCAATTCGTTCGTCGGCCAAGCCTACGAGCATCGTACGTTTTTCACACGACTGCATCAGTTCGTGCTGACCTCAGACGCCTTCATCGTGGCACCAGGCGGAGTCGGTACGGTTCTGGAAACGCTGATGATCTGGCAGTTGCTCCAAGTGCATCACTTGAACGACACACCGCTAATCTTGGTTGGCCAGATGTGGGCCGGCCTGATCGAATGGGCCAAGACGTCGATGCTCTCGACCGATCCACCGCTGGCCAATGCGGAGGACATGAATATCCCGAAGTGCGCGGCGAACGGCGACGAGGCGATCGCGCTGATCCGCAAGCATCACGCTCAGTGGCTGCAAACAAATGGGAAGCCGGCCATTAAGAAGCCCGCCCGCAAGGCTAAGCCAAGGGCGTCATGAAGTAATTCACCGATCCGATAGACTGGCTTCAACACCCTATCGAGGGGCAAGCCAAAGACACCGACTCTGGGGATGGTTGGTGATTCACTGCGGTTTCTTGGCGGATGCTGCCAGCGTCTGTCGCTTTTCGGCGACGGAGGACCATGCCGACACTGGTCCGCTGCGGCAAGCGTCAGCTACGCCCAAGACACACATCAGGAGTCGTCATCATGGCCAAGCCATCGTCCACTGCATCAGCAATTGCCAACAATCTCTCCGATCAAACAACAGAGACAACCGCGGCACCTCTTGACTTGGCGAGTCTGCGCGAGTTCTGGCATACAACGGCTCCGTATAGCCCTGTGCGTCCGTTGGATTCGCGGGAGACTCGGTACGAGCAGGGCAAGGCTCTGCGAGATCTGACTCCGCGCGAATCGCACGCGACCTGGACTCCGGCGGCGGATCGAGCGGACCCGGTCGCGACTGTGCTGGCGAGCAATGCCGGCCGCGAGGAGAGCTTGATCCCGCTGCGCATGGGACGCATGGCGGAGTCGCCGTTTGCGTTTTTGCGTGGAGCATGCGCGGTCATGGCGGGGGACTTGGCTCACACGCCAATCAGTGGACCGCAAGTCGTGATTAACGGCGACGCGCACATCAACAACTTCGGACTGTATGGGACTCCGCAACGGGATGTCGTGATCGACATCAACGACTTCGATGAGGCCACCCTCGGACCGTGGGAATGGGACTTGAAGCGACTAGTCGCCAGCGTGAATGTCGCCGGTCGCGAGAACGGACTCGATGCCGAGGAGCGAAACTCGGCGGTGATGCGGTGCGTCAGCGGTTATTCGATGAATGCTCAGCGGTTGATGAATTTCGGAGTCTTGGAGACGTGGTCTCTGTTCGCCTATGCGGACCTGGCGCGGCACGAGGATGAACTCAAGCGGCTGGGAATACAGGTCGGCAACAAGTTCAAAGCGGTCGTCAAGAAGGTGCTGACGAAAGCGCAGCGAACGCATAGCGAATCGCTGTTGGAGAAAGTCGCTCGGCAACAGGCGGATGGTGGTTGGCGATTCGTCGACGACCCACCGATCCTGACGAGTCTCGACGACGCGACGCGGCAGAAAGTCATTACGTCGCTGACCGAGTACGGGGAGACATTGCCGCCGGAGTACCGCATCATGCTGCATCGCTATTCGGTCGCGGACGTGTGCCATCGCGTGGTCGGTGTCGGCAGCGTCGGGACGCGAGCGTACCTGGTGCTGCTGTTCGGCAACGGCGACGACGATCCACTGTTTCTGCAAGTCAAAGAGGCGGTCACTCCGGCTCACGCGCCGTACTTGCCGCCGCTGCCAACGCGGGTCCATCACGAAGGTTTCCGAGTGATCAGGACTCAGCGGTTATTGCAGTCACTCGGCGATCCGTTGCTGGGCTGCACGACCATCGATGGTCGGCACTACTTCGTGCGGCAGATGAAGAACCTCAAAGCATCGATGCCGATCGAATTCCTCACCGGCGAACCGTTCGAGTTCTGGGGCTTGGTCTGCGGAGCACTGCTGGCTCGCGCGCACGCTCGCACCGGTGACATCGCCAAGGTCGCCGGCTACATCGGCAAGTCCGATGTCTTCGTCACCGCGCTGGCCGACTTCGCCGAAGCATACGGCGACCAAACTGAACGCGACCACGCAGCTCTCGTTGAAGCCGCGCGGATGGGACAAATCGAGGCGATCCAGGAAGAGGATCGTTAGACGGAACAGTGCGGCACTTTCCGTTAAGAGACACATCATGCTCACAAAGACCTGGCTGGAATTCATCCCGTTGTGGGGACTGTTCGCGGCCACCGTGTTGTTGGTGTTGGCGGCCATTGAAGGTGGATACAGGGTCGCCATTTTCCGAAAGTGAACAAAAGACAAGAGGATTGATGCGCCGATCGGTTCCGTGATTGGTGGCATCCTCGGCCTGTTGGGTTTTCTGCTGGCGTTCACGTTTGGATTGGCCGCCTCTCGCTTCGATACACGTCGGGAACTGCTGCTGAATGAGGTCAATGCGATCGGCACCTGCTATCTGCGAGCGGGGCTTGTGCCCGACTACGAACGTGTCGAGACCCGCAAGCTGCTGCAAGAATACGTCCATCTTCGAGCCGAAGCAGCCGCAGTCACAGCTCCTCACACGCTCGGAAGCGATCCACGACGAGCTTTGGTCGCAAGCGATCTTGGTTGCGAGGAAAGATAGCAATTCAGAAATGCACGCCTTGTTCGTCGAGTCGCTGAATGAGGTCATCGACTTTCACACGAAGCGTTATGTCGTCAGTCTGTACCGCATCCCCAACGTGATCTGGCTGGCGCTGTACGGTGTTTCGATGCTTTCGATGGCCGGCGTGGGTTATCAGTTCGGATGGGCAGGCTCGCGAGACATCGCGATCAGCTTCTGCCTGGCGTTGGCCTTCGCGATCGTGATGACTCTGATCGCGGATTTGGATCGCGTCTATGAAGGGACTCTGCGAGTCAGCCAACAACCGATGATTGACCTCGACCGCAAACTCAGTGCGGACGTGCCTTGAGGCGGATGGTGCCAGCGCTTGATCGCGGCGCTGAGATTGATACGGATCGCAGAAATCAGCCGCAGGGCGCTAAGCCCCGGTTCGGACGGCACAAACCGGGGCTAGCGCCCTGCGGCTGATGCGATCAACCCCAATGGTTTGCTCTGGCAAAGCAATACGGGGCGATCATCGCAGATTAAGGCCGCCGGTTTCTCACAGCGTCGATCAAGCGATCGACCTCGACCGCCAAGAGTTGATGAGCCGCGTGAAACTCATCGAGTTGTTCTGTTCGGCAAATCTGTTCTAGTCGCAGGGCCGCGGCGTAAGACGAATTTGCGCAGAAATTGGCAACGGTCCCTTTGATCAAATGGGCGGCCTCCCCGCAGGCCCGTGGATCGCACTGTTCGGCGGCGGATTTCAGAGAGTCCAACATCTTGGGTGCGGTTTGGAGAAAGATCTCACACAGCTCGTTCACGAAATCACGATCGCCATCGAATTTCGCGAGTGACGCCTCGAAATCGAAGGGGGAAGGCCCTGGTGACGAGTCCGCGGAAGCGGCTCCGTTCGGGTTGGCCTCATTGAGTGCTTTAAGAGATTGCTCCATGACACGAGACAGTGCCTTGGAAACTGCGGTGGCGCTGATCGGCTTGCTGATGTAGTCGTCCATGCCGGCGCTCAGGCAGCGATCACGGTCCCCAGACATGGCGTGAGCGGTCATGGCCACGACGAGTTGATGGCGGCCGGTCGATTGTTCCTGTTCTCGAATCGCCGCCACCGCTTTGAAGCCGTCCATGACCGGCATTTGCACATCCATCAGCACGACATCGAACTCGCTGGTGCTTAAGGCGTCCAGAGCGAGCTGTCCGTTCTCGACGACCTGCACTTCGTGTCCGAGTTTCTTCAATAGGCACGTCGCGACTTGCTGATTCACCTGATTGTCTTCCGCCAACAGGATTCGCAGTCGTCCGTTGGTTGAGGTTGTCACCGCCGCTGTTGACGCGGGCTGGCGTTGCGAACGATCCGTCTTGCTGAGGATTTCGACGATCGTTGTCCGCAGTTCCTGTTGCTTGAGCGGCTTGAGCAGCGTGGCCGCGATACCAAGTTGTTGGCAGCGATCGAATGCTCCTTTCCGATCGGCCGAGGTCAGCATCATGATCGTCGAGCCGGAGAGATCCGGAGACTTCCGCAGTTCCTCAACGAACATGAAACCGTCCATCCGGGGCATGTGGCAATCGGTCAGCACGAGATCGAACGGCAGATCATTGATTGCCGCGCGGCGCATCTCCTCCAACGCCGCGTCACCGCTGTCCGCCATCGTCGGCAGCATCTTCCAGTTCTTCAGCATCTCTTCCAGGATTCGCCGATTCGTCTGATTGTCGTCAACGACCAGCACTCGGACGCCCGTGAGATCGACGTACTCGTCTGATTCCGAAACGTTCTCCGCCTCCTGCGACAGCGGAAGTTCGACCTCGAAGAAAAACGTGCTGCCTCGGCCGACTTCGCTGTTGAGCAACAGGTCGCCACCCATGATGCGGACAATCTGTCGCGAGATCGACAGCCCAAGTCCCGTCCCACCGTAAGCGCGAGTCGTCGATGCATCCGCTTGCGAGAACGCTTCAAAGATCAGTCGTTGCTTGTCGGGCGGAATTCCGATGCCTGTATCGCGCACGGAAAAGCGGAGCCGAGTATTCGATTCCGTGAGCGATACCAATTCGACCAGGACGCCGACTTCGCCACGCTCGGTGAACTTGATCGCGTTGCCGGCAAGATTCACCAGGATCTGACGCAAACGCCCCGCGTCTCCGATCAGACCATCTGGAACATCGGATGCCGTTTGCCAAAGCAATTCCAAGTACTTTTCGTGAGCGCGCAGGGCCAGCGCCTTCATCGTGTCGCCTAGCGAATCGCGCAAGCGGAACGGATGCGGATCGAGTCGCAGCTTGCCGGCTTCGATTTACGAGAAGTCCAGAATGTCGTTGATGATTCGCAGCAGCGAGTTGGCGGACGATTTCACGACCTCCAGATACTCCCGTTGTTCGGAGGTCAGCGACGTGTCGAGAGCCAAGTCGGTCATCCCGATGATGCCATTCATGGGGGTACGAATTTCGTGGCTCATGTTCGCCAGGAATTCCCCTTTGGCATTCGCCGCCTGCTCGGCACTTTCGCGAGCAGCCAACAGATGCCGTTCGGCCTGTTTACGAAGCGTGATGTCTTCGGCGACACCCAGGAACCCAGTGATC
>SXKJ01000452.1 GCA_005778115.1 Planctomyces sp.
AGCAACAACCGAATGATCGCCTGCGCTTCAGGCGATTGTCTCGCAATCAGTTCTTCCGTGACGACCGACGACATCACACACTGATCGCAGAAAAACCCAAATGACGCGAGATCGTTTTTAGACTCCGTGAACGATTACCTGGCGCAACATTTCGATCACCTTGGATCGCCGGGCGACCGGCTCAACGAACTCGATAATATGACAACCATCATATGGCATTAGACCCAAGCCACTTGATGGGGCGACAAAGCGCCTAGACCCTTCCAGACACAGCCTTATTTTATTTCCCGCAAGAAGTTCCAAATACTTCGAATCACGAATCGTGATCAGCGGAAAAATGCCGTGGTCTTCCATTGCTTCTGCAAATGAATAGCCAACACCTTCGCACCGCGGCGCTTCGGGGACGATAAAATGCTGACGAACAACGAAGAGGGTCTCGGTATTTGATGGCAACCAGCCTACCATTTCCAAAATATGTGCCTGATCGCCATCATCTTTGGCGGCTAGGCATAAACTGCCGGCGCACATAAGCTGGACCGCAATAACAGCGAAATATAACGATGGTCTGCGACACATAATCACTACCTCCAGTGCTCCCTGCTCTGGCTCAGTTCGCACCAATGAATCTCGGATTGCCCAAAAAAAGCAGGACATGAGACATGCCCTGCCGCTCGAACGCTGTGATAGTCAGAACGACTTGTACAAGCTCAATCTCTAATCCGGTACAAAGCTCGCTTCAGGAACTTTCTTCGACCACCCTGGATACAGATCCGCATCCAGTTCCGGCGGAGTGAAGCAAGCGGCCCAGAGAAGACCACTAACATAACTATTTGAGTTGTAAGAGTCTCCCGTAGCTGCTTTGGTCATCCATCAAGTCAGCCATGATGTCCTCGACACTCATCATTCACCGCGTTTCGAGGATCTCGGCGGGAATGCTGCTGAATGACGAATACTGGCACGCTGATCGGCGCGGCTGACGCCGACGCAATTTTGAGGACACCAAACGCACACCAACACTTTGCAGCCAAGAAATGCGCAGCATGAAGAGGCTCTCCGTTTTGTTGGTGTGAATTGAGGCACAAAAGGCCGTAGAGATTCGACGAATAGCCACTGAAAGGTCGCTATTGATTGATCCCCACCGTCTCAGAATTTGTGAGGGTGATATGGATCGGCACCGATCCCTTCGCGCCAACAGTTGCTTTCGCCCGAGCAAGATAAAAGCGGAATGCGCCAAACCTCAACACAAATCCGGACAGACTGAACAAGTGTTTTGAAATATTTAGATCGGATATTCTTGAATTGATCCGACGTCATTTGCCCTTCGGCGGCGAGTCCGGCGATTTGCGGCGTGGGGCGTCGAGATAGCGGTGGCCAGCATTCGGGTTTTTGCTGTCGAACGCGAACGCATCGACGTTGTCGAGGAAGTGTTTGACGTAAACCAGCGGGATCGCAAAGCCCAAGCCCTCGCCGAACAGCACTTTCATATTCGTCACGCCGATGACCTCGCCCCGCGCGTTGAACAACGGGCCGCCGCTGTTGCCCGGATTGATCTGCGTCGTCGTTTGAATGTAGGTCAGCCCCTCGCGGTTGCGGTTCTTCGTGCTGACGATGCCCTTTGAGACTGATCGCTCGAGGCCGAGCGGGTTGCCGATGGCGAAGACCTCTTCCCCTTCTTTCTGATCGTCAGCGTCTGAGAGCATGACCGGCTTGAAGGGCAAATCTTTTTGCTCGGGAATTTGCAGCAGAGCCAGATCGAGGAACTGATTCATCGCGACGATCTTCACCTCGTCAATACGCCGCCGGGCGTAGCCTCCTTTGGTGTCCTTCGTGAAGAGCGTGACGGCGATGCGCGTTTCTTTTTCGATGACGTGATAGTTCGTGACGCAATGCCCTCTCGTGTTGACGATGAAGCCGGAGCCGAGTCCGCCGGGCGTTTGTACCAGCACGACTCCGTCGCCGTATTCGTTCGAGAGTTCTTTAACCGGTTTCAGCGGCAGCTTGGCGACGGAATAGAGGTCTCCCTTTTTGACTTCGGCTTTCGTCCCCGGCTTGTCGAAGCTGGCGGAGCGGGACTTGATCCGATCGGTCGGAATCTTGAGCACATCGACGCCGATGTCGATGACGACGATCTCGGCCCCATCCTTGAGGATCTCTCCTTCGATGCGACTGCCGTTGGTCAGTTCGATGACTTCACCAAAGGCTGCGCCCCCATTGAGAAATAGGGATAGTGTCACGCAGACCATCCACCAAGTCCGTTGCAGCATGAGATTCCTTTCCGAATCAGAATTGAGCAGTTGTGATTGTCGTCAGCGTAACTGCGTCGTCACGGTTTGAACTTCGGGTGACATTCATTGCATGACTTGGAGACTTTTGCGATGCCGTCGCCATACAGCGCGAAGTTACCGGACTTGGCGGCTTCGGTGATCTGCTTTCCTCCTTCGATCAGCGGCATCGCGGCTGTGGCGAATTCCGCATCGCCATCCCAGCCGAATCCCGGCGCGGTCAAGATTGCCCCCAGGAATGAGAGGATCACACCTTCCTGCGCCGCCTTATCGGCGTCTTTTTTCAGGCCGGATTCACTAGAGATTGTGCTTTTTAGGATTTCCTCTGATTTCTTGATTCGCTTCATAATGGCGACCAAGTTACCTCCGACCGCGTCACCGAAGGCCTTGTCGGCGTCTGCATCGGGTAAGCCTGCCGGCTCTGAGCCTTTCAGGATGTCGTCGATCTTTACAAACGACTCCGTAACATCGTCGTAGCTGTTTTTGGTCTTGCCATCTTTTGACAGTGTGATTTGTCCGATCTTCCAAGCGAGCTCTCGCACGTATTTGGCATTCTTCTTCCAAGTGAAATCTTCGGGATGTTTCGAAGCCGCAACCGCGAGGACCGCCAGCGTTGCCGCTTCTGGTGCAATTTCCAACAGGCTGGAGTTGTAGGCGGAAGCCGAAGTCGTCTTGCCCGCAAGATAATTGCGAACATTTTTGACTTCGTTGGTCAGCGACTCCCTGTCGATGAGGTCCATCGGCGACGCTGCATTGCCACTACTGGCCGCCTTCGGCGGGTCTTTCGCCTCCGCAGGCATATCCGCGGGAGTCTTCTTCGACGTGTCGTTCGCCGCAACGGCGGTGTTGTTCGTGGCCGCACCGGTCTGAGTGTTCGCGGCGACAACCAACGGTTTGTCGAAGAAGACGTCCTTGTAAATCCCATCGAGCGTCATGGGGCCGCCCGCCGAGCCTTCGGCTTTGGAACCCTCCGACTTTGAGCGTTTTGCTTCGCCCTTCTCGGTTTTGGCTTTCGGTTCCTTGGAGGCGGACGCACCGTTACCCGACCCTTCGCTGGAGCCGCAACCGGCGGCAGTCAGCAGCAATGCGCTGGCCAGCATTGATCCGCACCACCAACGGGATGAAATGAGCACGTTCATGATCGTTGTTCCTTATCGTTTCAAACTCGGCCAGATTATGGAGACGCAACCAGCACGGACGCAACGCCCGTAGCTCGGACACTTATGACTGACAAACCAGCGGCACGAAGGAGAACAACCCCAATCGTTCCTCTTCGAACGTCCCGTTTCTTCGTGTGATGCGAAACATCGTCTGGCCCCCACTCAGTTCTCCGATCGGAATGATGATCCGGCCCCCTTCGGCAAGCTGATCGCGAAAAACATTCGGCAGTTGCTCAGCAGCGGCGGTCGTGATGATCGCGTCGAATGGAGCTTGTTCCGGCCAACCGAGCGAACCGTCATCCAACTTCGTGACGACGTTGTGAAAGCCGAGCCGCTCCAATCGCTGAGTGGCCGAGTCAAACAATTCGGGCCAGCGTTCGATGGTGTAGACCTCGCTCGCCAAGTGACAGAGCACGGCGGCTCCGTAACCGCTGCCGGTGCCGACTTCGAGTACTCGTTCGTGACCTTCCAGCCGCGCGGCTTGTGCCATGAACGCGACTGTGTACGGCTGCGAGATCGTCTGGCCGAGTTCGATCGACAAGGCTCGATCGTCATAAGCACGTCCTCGCAGCGGAGCCGGCACGAATTCCTCACGCGGGACTCGTTCCATTGCGGCGAGCACACGCTCGTCGGTAATCCCACGCGATCGCAAATGCTGGTCGAGCATCCGTTGTTTCGCGGCTTTCAAATGATCTTCGGAAACCATCATGCTGCGATCCAAAACCAATAAACGCTCTGGCCAGCGGGGTGGCGTCAGCCCCTCGGTCCAACCGCGAATGTACCGGGGGACTGACGCCGCCCCGCTCGCCTGTGTCAGTCATTGCGGTGCGAGACCGCTTCGCTTGGCGGATGATTCGCGGCCACGGAGTCCGGTTGCCACTTATCGAGAAACGCAAAGAACACCGCCGCAAAGATGCAGCCGAACGCGACCAGGTAGTTCCACTTCAGCGACTCGCGTAGAAACAGAATCGAGAACCCGCAGAACACGACCAACGTGATCGCCTCCTGCATGACCTTCAGTTGCGCGACCGGATAGTCTCGATGCCCGATACGGTTGGCCGGGACTTGCAGACAGTACTCAAAGAGCGCGATGCCCCAACTGACTCCGATGGCGATACACAACGGCCCCCTTTTGATCTGCGGCCATTTCAAGTGTCCGTACCAAGCGAATGTCATGAAGACGTTTGAGAGAGTCAGTAACAGAGTCGTCCAGAAAAGATTCATGACTTGTTCTCGACAAAGTGGGTCGGGATGGAATCCCAACCTACAACGAATACCAGCGAATGAGCTTGGGAATCTCGCCCATCTGTTCGAGCGTGTGGACTCGGCGGCGAAAGCCAAACGAGCCGAAGATTGGCGAGTAGCCGTGATGATGATCGGAAATGGCTAACGCTTGAGAGATGTTCTCATGGGTCAGTTGAACGCGGCTCTGACTGGCCGCCAACCAACGAGCAATCCACATCGTTGCCGGAAAAATCAACGCGAGACTCTGAAAGCCTTCGACTAACGGGACTCCGTAGTAAGCCGGGCCGCAGAAGTGCAGACCGGCGACCTTCACGCGAAAGTATCGCGTCCACAGTTCTTCGCTCTCAGCCGGGAAGCCAAACGGTTGTTCGAGAGACTCGAACGGGACTTCCCGAAAGACCGACTGCAACGGTGGGATGTTGCCAGTTCCACGAGCGAATCGTGTCGCTGCGCGAAACAGTTTCCAGCGGCCTCGCCAGCCAGCGGCCAAGTCGGTGGCCGTGTCCTTGCGAGCGTATTGGGCGGTCAGCATTCGGAATTGCATTCGTCCGAGCGGGGTTGGGCTATCGGAGGACGGCTGAATCTCTTCGACCGCTGCTTGGCGGATGATGTCGAGGAATTCAGTCAGCCGTGCGCCGCTGAGCTTGTCGAAGCGAGATTGCTGGACGAGGCTCAGCCAGAACAGTGCGCGTTGCAGCTTGATGGTGATTGGCACATCCGTCGTCGCCAGCGTCGCGTTGATAGCATCGACGACACGCAAGAGGTCGGGCCAGTCGAGCCGTTCGTTCGCGGAGAGGGCCGGGGGCAGAGTTCGCTCATAGCCTTCCGGGACAACGTCTCGCGCGAGTTGTTTGATCTCATCCGCGTTATGGTTCATTGAACGGCCGAGGTTCGCGACGACGGACGGGCAACTGAATCGCAGACTGACTGTTACCTTCTTGCCCGCGGGATGAAACGCATACGGATAGATGCGACACGCCAGCGGCTTTGCGGCCTCACCGAATTTCGCATGAATGCGGCAGAGGCCGCGTTCATCCAAGAACACACAGGCCCCGTCTGCTTGATGGGCCAGTTGATAACGCTTTGCCCACGGCGGACCACCGTGCCGCTCGAACAGGGCATTGCCCGACGGTGTGCCGTCGTTCGCAGTCCAGCCTTGAGACAGAATCCGCTGTCGCTCTTCCTCGGTGACTTCAATCGCGTGTTGCCGGCAGCAGCCACCGCAGTTGTGGCAACTCCAGTTCTGAATCGTCGGCAGCGTCAGCGAGATGGCCATTGTCGTGCCTCACCGCGCGACGTTATCGAGTCGCTCTCGTGGCAGCGACCATCGTCGCCGCAAAGTCGCCAACGTCACGAAGCACTTCGGCTGCGGTCGAGCCGCTCGACAGTCGTTCGAGTTGCCGAACAATGGCCGAGCCGACGATCACCCCGTCGGCCAGCCCACGCAGGGTGCCGACTTGCTCTGGCTTACTCACGCCGAAGCCGACGGCCAGCGGCAGATTGGTTTTGCTGCGTAGCCGTTTCAGTTGGCCGGAGAGTTCTTCTGGCAATTGGTCGCGAGCGCCCGTCGTGCCGGCGATCGAGATGCAGTACACGAAGCCGCTGCCGGTCTGGACGATGTGTTCTTCGCGACTGGAAGTCGTAGTCGGCGCGACGAGTTGAACCGCGTCGAGGCCGGCATCGCGGATGATGCGAGCGACCTCACTCGCCTCGTCAGCGGGAAGATCAGGAATGATCAGGCCGGAGAAGCCGGACTCTTTCGCACGTTGCACGAAGTATGCGGCACCGAGGCGGAAGACAATCGCATAGCTGACCATCGCCACGAGCGGCGGGATCTGGTTGCCACTGCTCGTCAATTGCTGAATGCCGGCGAAGATGTCGTTGACGTGCAGGCCGCGCGATAAGGCTCGCGTGTAGCTGGCTTGAATCACCGGGCCGTCGGCGATCGGGTCGCTGTAGGGGAAGCCGACTTCGATCAGATCGACCCCTCGGCTGGCGAGTTCACGAATTAGCGCGATCGACGTCGCGACATCGGGATCGCCGATGGTGACGAAGGGCATGAAGGCCATGTGGCCTTGCGCTCGTAATGCGGCGAATGTAGAGGCGATGCGAGTGGGTGTGGTCATGGTTGTTCGTAGTTCCGCCTTCAGGCGGCAAGCCAGAACCGCCTGGAGGCGGAACTACGAGCCTGCTTTGCCGACTTCCATGACGCTTAGCAGGCCGCCGATAGAGAAGACGAAATTCTTTTGATCGAGATGTTTGAAATCACCGCTCTGATCCAGGTGCGAGAAGATGATCTCGGCTTCAGCAATGAGTCGGTCACCGACATGCGCAGTGACTTCGACCGAGCCCCCTTCGGGGTTTTCGTTGATCAGTTTGGCTGTGTAGGTCAGCGTGTCGCCGGGGACGACGAAACCGTGAAACGTCACGTTCGGGACTTTGGCCAGGACGACGATGTGTTCGAAGTTGTTCTTCTCGCCCAGCAGGATGCCGCCCGTTTGCGCCATGCCTTCGAGCATCAGCGAT
This sequence comes from Planctomyces sp., assembly GCA_005778115.1. Taxonomy (GTDB): domain Bacteria; phylum Planctomycetota; class Planctomycetia; order Planctomycetales; family Planctomycetaceae; genus SXKJ01. Next base: position 7,214 of record SXKJ01000452.1, read on the forward strand.
CCTGGCATCACCGCGAAGCCAGGGAAGTGGTCGTGCAAGTGCTCTTCGGCCAATGAGACGTTCTTGATCGCCCTAGCGTACTGGCCGCTTTGCAATTCGGTGAAGCGATCAATCCAGAACCAGCGCATGGCCAACCTTTGGAGTACGGCGATTCATCGCCGTTTTGGCTTGCGGCGGAGCCGCTTTTGTTTCGTGGATGTCTCGTCCGAATCAAAGCGGCTCCGCCGCAAAAGGAAAGCGGCGATGAATCGCCGCACCCCAAATTAGGCCGCCAGCTTGTTCTTCACGAAGTTGCACAGCATTTGGACGGTGAACATGTCCTTGATGTTTTCGACCTTCGGGTTTTTGGCGAAGGTGTCGACATCAATATGCGGCACTTTCGTGCGCAGAGTGGCGAGTCCCTCGGCAGTAACGAGGCCGTCCTTGACGAAGCCAGCGTCAGCCGACGCGAGGTCTTCTGGGAACAGCTCGCCGCGCGGGATCTTGATGCTGAAGTTCTTCTCCAAGCGGAACACGATATCGAGGAAGTCGATCGACTCCGCACCGAGATCGGCTTCCAATCGGGCTTCGAGCGTGACTTCGTCGTCATCAACGCCCAGCGCGTCGACCAATGTGTCTCGGACTTTCGTGAAGATGTCTTCGGGCGTCATTCCAATCTCTCCTGGCTAGCCCGTGCGGCGGGCTTGGTTCCAGCCGTGCCTGCCGCTCGTTCGTCGCCGAATCGTCTCGCGTGTTTGTCACGGTCGCCGGCTCCGCGAGCCAACCGACGACCAACCCACTATGAATCAAGCAGCTCGGCCTCGCCAGGAGGCCGGGCTGCTGGACACGCTACATGCCTGCTCCCAAAGTCAGTCCCCCATCGACCGTGAGCACGTTACCGGTGACATAGGACGCTCCATCGCTGGCGAGGTACAGCACGGCCGCCGCGATGTCTTCGGGATTGCCGAGCCGTCGCAGCGGGATTTGTTTCTTGATGGTGTCTTCCGCCGCGTTGCGGATGGCTTCGGTCATGTCGGTCGAGATGAACCCCGGAGCAATCGCGTTGACGGTAATGCCTCGGCGACCGACTTCGTTGGCGAGGCAGCGTGTGAAGCCTTCGATGCCTCCCTTGCTGGCCGCGTAGTTCGATTGGCCGGGGTTGCCGAAGTTCGCCGCCACGCTGGAGACGTTGATGATTCGCCCCGAACGAGCCGACATCATCGGTCGAGTCACCGCCTGGCAATAATTGAAGACACTGTTGAGATTCGTATTGATGACGGCTGACCAGTTCTCGGCGGTCATGGTGGCGAGCAGGCCGTCCTTGATGATCCCCGCGTTGTTGACCAACAAATAGATGCCGCCCCACTTTTCGCAGATCTCTTCAACGATGCGGTCGGCGTCCGGCTTGCTGCTGGCGTCGGCTTGATACCCGATGACCTCGTGTCCCTCGGCCTTGAGTTCGTTGACTAGTGCGTCGGCTGCGGCGGCATTCGAGTGATACACGAACGCGACTTTCGCCCCGGCCCGCGCGAGCGTTTGCACGATCGCTTTGCCGATGCCTCGGCTGCCACCCGTGATCAACGCTGTTTTGCCGGACAAACTCATGCTCAACCCCAATAGGAGACTGGACTAACTGGTTTCTTTTCGGCCGCTTTGGCAAGCGGCTTGAGGACGATCAGGCAGTTGGGCCGCTCCAAATCTGACTGAACTGCTCTCTCAGTCGAGTGATCAGCAACTCATCGGTCTTGGCCAGATTCGGGTTGCGGTCGCGTAAGTTGATACGCTGCATGACGATCCTGGCACTGACAGCCGAAAGGCCATCGACCGTTCCTTCCCCTTTGAACGTGCATTCCGTTTCCTCCAATTTGTGGATGCTGGAGGTCACGGTCAACGTTTTTCCGGGAGTCACAAAGTTATTGAACTTCAACGCTTTAGCTTGCTTGAGTGTGATCGTGCTAAAGCGAAAATCCTCCGTGTGCCGCAGCAACCACGCGCTGGCTTGCACCAGCGACTCGACCATCATCACTCCAGGCAAAACCGGGAAGCCGGGAAAGTGATCTTGAAGGTATTCCTCGGCCAGCGACACGTTTTTGACGGTCGTGATCGACTTCCCCGCTTCCAGAGCGATGATGCGATCGACGAGTGAAAACTTCATGAAACCACCATTCGGGCGAGACTCGGCCGGAAGTGAAGGGGCGGAGTATATTGGTCGCAGGAAAGTGCCTCAAGCGACTGTCCCGCCCTGAATCCGCCGTCCAAAAACCTCAGCGAGAGGGGGCAAAGCAGCGGCGAATGAGCAAATCGACGGTCGAAACCGCACCCACGAGGGCGGTCGTCCAGCCGATGATGGGAGTCACATCGGGGTTACCGAGGTCGGCTCCTAGGAAAACCGCAGCAGAGCCAAAGGCGATCAGCGTTAAGAACGTCTGCACGGGCCGGCTGGAAGAAGGTTCTGCCTCGAATTCGGACGAAGCGTTATGCGACAGTCTTGCCTCTTCGGATTCAATCAGGTTGAGACTCGAAGCGGCTTGTGCTGGCCGGGTGGGCGAGGGCTGCGGAGCTTGCATCACGATCGGTCGCTCAATGAACTCGCGGTCGATGCGATCCAGTTCGTTTTTCCGAGCCGCAAGCTGCTGATCTTCCCGACGCAATCGAGCGTCCCAGTCCTCCATTTTTTCCTTGTCGCGGAGCAATTCCTCCGCGAGCACGCGGCAGATGCTTTTCTCTTCCGTCAGGGCCGAGCGTTGGGATTCCAGTTCCGTCAACTGCGACTCCAAGGCTTCCAATCGTTGCGACCATTCGAGCTGAAGTTCGTGCCAACGAGCTTGTTCCGCAGCGAATTCCGCCCGCTCCTGTTCGAGTTGGTCACGCTCCTTCTGTAGGAGTTGAAGTACCTGTTCGTATTCAGAGCGCAACGAACTGGGGAGCGCGGCCGAAGAGGTTGGGGTTCTCGGCGACGCGGTGCGGTCGCCAGATTCCTGCTGCCGTCGAAGCTGGTCGCTGAGATCCGCTTCTCTTTCTTGTAGTGTGAGAACTTGGCTTTGCAGGTCGCCCAGGAGTTTGGAGATGTGCTGCGAGAGCCGTTCGTGCGAATCCGAATCGTTGTTGCTAGCGGATTCTCGGAGCAGGTCGCTGAAGAGATCCAACTCCGGCTGAGTGTCACGGCTCGTCAGATCGATGGCTCGCTTGAGCCGCAGCACGTCTTCAACTCGGCTGCTATCGGCCGTGTCGCGCTCCACTAATTTCGCATAGAGCAACTCGTCTGTGGAGGCGACGCGTACTCGAAAATCAAACGGTCCAAGGGAGACACGGTCGCCGGGGACCAGCTCACGCGGTTCCGTCACCAGGCGGTCATTGAGCCAGGTCGATTCGGCGGTCCACACGGTCAACAGCGTTTGCCGGCGGACGACCTCGATCACGCAGTGCTCTGGCTGCACGAGTTCGGACTTCGTCAACCGCACCGCGCAGCCTTCCGCCGAACCGATCGAACAACGCAATCCCGGCACGAGGAGCATCGGTTCCAAGTCCAGATGCCCCTGCATGGGTTGCAGGACCAACAGGTCCTTCGGCAGTCTCAGCGACAGCGGTTCAATGACAGGTTGCACGACCTAGCTTTCCTTTTGGCCTGATGAGGGATCTGAGTGCATCTAGCTCAGAAACCAGCGGTCAGCAAAGTTTGGCGGCATGGGAAGGTTGAACTCGCGAGTGATCCTGACGATCGCGCGGATTGAGCGGGTCTTTGTCTCAACCTTGCGCGAATCCTTTCGTTGCGACTGGGAGACCGATATACCTCGCGCGGCCCTGAATGAAGCCGGTCGGTGGAGCAGCGCCAGAGTAATTTATGGAGGATTGCCGTGGGAGTTGATGCCAGTTCGGTACAGGTAAATCTCGGCGAGCGGAGTTACGAAATCCGCATCGTCAGCGGTGCATTGGCGGAGTTACCCGCGCTGTTGCCGAGTTGGCTAGACCGCAGCGTGTATCGCGCGGGAGGTTCGCGATTAGCTCACCTCGTCACGGATCACAACGTTCGGCGGTATGCCGATGTCGTCCGCGAAGGATTGACCCGAACCGGTTGGACTTGCGGACTGACGGAACTGGATCCGGGCGAGAAAACCAAGTCGATCAGTCATCTTTCGACACTGTGGGACGATCTAATCGCGTCGAAGGCGGATCGCCGCACGGTGGTGATCGCGGTGGGGGGCGGAGTCATCGGCGACTTGGCCGGTTTCGCGGCATCGTCCTTCGTGCGTGGCCTGCCGTTCGTGCAACTGCCGACGAGCCTGCTGGCTGATGTGGATAGTTCAGTGGGTGGTAAGACTGGAATCAATCACCCCGCCGCAAAGAACATGCTGGGAGCGTTTCATCAGCCTGTTGGCGTGCTTATCGACACCTCGGTACTCGACACATTGCCCCCGCGCGAATTCGCCGCGGGCATGGCTGAGGTCGTCAAATACGGAGTCATTCTCGACTCCGATTTTTTTGCGTTCCTTGAACAGCGAGCCGAGGCGATCAACCGTCGCGAGCCAGGCATCTTGCGTCAGGTCATCGCTCGTTGCTGCCGTTTGAAAGCGGATGTTGTTGAGAAGGACGAATTCGAGCGAACCGGTTTGCGAGCCGTTTTGAATTACGGTCACACGTTTGCGCATGCCTTCGAGGCATTGGCAGGGTACGGGGAACTGCTGCACGGTGAAGCGGTCGCAATCGGCATGTGGCACGCGAGCCGACTCGCAGAGCGGCTTGGATTCATTGACTCGGAAGCGACGCGGCGACAAGAAGCATTGTTGCAAAGCTTCGGTTTACCGACGCGACTCCCTGCCGGTTGGTCGCACTCCGAGGATTCGGTCATCGAGCGCATGCGGCTCGATAAGAAAACTGTGGGTGGCCATCTGCGGTTCGTGTTGCCGAAGCGGATCGGCCAGGTCGAGGTGATCGGTGACGTGCCCGAGGCCGAGGTACGCGCTGTGTTGCGAAGCTCTTAAAGCATTCGCTGAAACGAATTCGGCGTGTGTATGACAATAAAAAAGGCCGGCCGCGTAATTCGCGGTCGGCCTTCGATTCGTCTGGGATCGACTCGAAACTCGAGGGAGAGAGAGGAGCGAGCGGGTCTCGGACTTTATTCAGGAAGAAGATCGCAGAGCTTTGATCGTATTTGCCTCCAAGAGGCGCAGTTCGAATTGTCGGTTCCGCGTGTGAGCCGTCCGGGGGAAGGCACGTTTCCCCGGACGTTCACTCACGTTTTGCGGAGCCAGTGGAGTGGGATGCTTCCATCCGCAGTCAGAGTGGAATCATCCCACGCAATTAACACTACTTGCAGCAGCCAGCCGGAGCTGCACAGTTCGGAGCACAGTGAGCCGGAGCTGCACAGCTCGGAGCACAGGCAGCCGGAGCGGCACAGTGCGGAGCACAAGCAGCCGGGGCCGCACAGGTCGGAGCACAGCTGTGGCCGCAGCTCTTCTTGCAGCAGAGCTTCGGCATGTGCCACTTCGGGAGGCACAGCTTCGGCATCTTCCAGCAGCTCTTCTTGCAGCAGCTGTTGCATCCGTTGTTGCAGCAAGCATTGTGATTGCCGCAAGCAGCGGGAGCCGCACAGTTCGGAGCGCAAGCCGCAGGAGCGGCGCACGCTGGCGCACAGGCCGCAGGAGCGGCACAGGCCGGAGCACAAGCGGCTGGGGCCGCACAGCTCGGAGCACACGCCTTCGCACACGGAGCGGCACAGCTCGGCGCGGGGCAACAAGAATGGTGATCGAACAGCCCAGCGGTCGCGGTGCCAGCGACGCCAAGCAACATGGCGAGAGACAACATCCACTTCATTCCGGCATCTCCTCAAAAACGTGTCTGACAGTCGTGAGCTCTTGTCGCTGAACGGGCCACTCACCCGACGAAGCAACGCAGTTGAAGGCTCACTGGGACTCGGTGGTCACTACGGGACAAGATCGGCAGGCACGTCCGCGACTCGCAGAACAACTCACCGAATGACTAGGGTTCGCAAAAACCGCCGGTCAAAATGTCGAAGGTGCCGAACATAACGCCCGCCCTCGTGAGAAGCTGAATCGAACATGCCGGATCTTCTTGTTGCTCTGATGTTGTCAATTGCCGTTCTGATCGGCTGGCTGGGAGTGATCCGTCTGAGGCACAGCGTCCGCCACACTTCCCTGACCGCTGCTGCCGCTTGGGCGATTTGGTTTCAGATGACTCTGACGGTCACAACGATCGCAACGCTGGCGAAGGGGCGAGTGCCGCTCGGCATCCTCGATCAACTTTGGTATCTGACTGCGGTGAGCGCGCTCTGCCCGTTCGTCGCAGTGCTGGGGGCGCGCCGTGGCCGGCTGCTCGAATGGAGCGTCTTCATCGTGCTGCCGCTGATTGTGGTGCTCGAATGGCCGGCGCTCGCACAATGGAAGCCTTGTTGGAACGGACAACGGCTGGAACTCGAAGCGCCCGCTCTGATCGGATATTTCCTCGCGTGGATGATGAGCTTGGGGAGTTACCTCATCATGACACGATTTACGCCCGCAGTAACTTGCTGGGCCTACGCCTGGATGTCGGCGATCATGTCTTTGAATAATTCCTTGACCGATGCTTTCGCCGCGCTCTCGCCGATTCGCCCTGGGAACCACATTTACGTGGCGATCGCAATGCAAATCTTCTTTTGGTTCGCGATGAATTGGGCGGCGAATGTCCGCAGTCGTTACGACGGCTGGGACCGAGTCTGGCACGACTTCCGCGGCTGGTTCGGAGTTGTTTGGGCCACCCGAATCATGGCACGCATCAATGAGATTGCGCTGCGTGAACAATGGCCGTGGCGACTGACTCACGACGGATGGGAACCGACGTCACACGAGCAGCCACAGTCGGGGCCGCCGATCGACGATCCCCGAATCGATCACACTGTCCGTTGGCTGCTCAAGCCATTCGTCGATCCCGAATGGATCGACGAGCGGCTGAATGCGGCGTTGCCTCCAAGTGAAACTTCGCGCGGCCACAAATGACACAGGCGAGCGGGGTGGCGTCAGTCCCCCGGTGCTTTCGCGTCGGAACCGGGGGGCTGACGCCGCCCCGCTCACCAGAAAATCAGGCTCACACCGTGGTGCGTGACTCGTGACTCGGATCATCCGCTTTGACGATTTCTCGCCACGGAACTTTGCGGCTTCGAGGCCGATGGGGCAGAGCGGATTCTCCGGCCAGCAATCGCGGTGCTTTCGCCGGCGTGTCCACTCGCGATGTGACATGCGCGTGTCGCATCAATCGGCGTTGTGCGGCGTGCCACAGATGTGTCACGACTTCACCGGTCGGAGTCGCTTCGGATTCTTCGACTCGCAACACAAGCACCGCGGAGACCAATCGCAGCACAACACTGATTGAGAACAGAACATGGAAGTGCGAGACGCCAACTGCCAGGAACGAAAAATCCCAGCCAGCCAGTGCCCGCAGCGCAAAGCCCGAACCAATTGACGTCGCGCCGCCAACCATCCCGGCGATGGCCGTGCCGGCCGCGATGTACATGGCTCGGTTTTCTGACGGAGAGTAGCTCAGCAGGAAACCGTGCTGAGCAATCGCGATCCCCGCGTTGAGCAGAGCGTCGAGCATGAAGACGGGCATCAACAACCAGAAGGCGAGCGTTGGATTCGCCTGCACAAAGAGCAGTGCGATCATCAAGACCGACTTGAAGGCGATCGACAGGATCAACAACGGACGATGTCCAAACTTGTCGGCCAACCAGCCGAAGCGGCTGGCGGTTAGCGCTCCGCCGATCCAGGATGTCGCCCACAGCAGCATGACGTGGAGCAAATCCATGCCGACGTATTCCAGCAAGAACAAGCTGATGAACGGCGCTCCGGTCATCGCCGCGAAATGCCAGAAGCAGGAGAAGCCGATGAAGCGACGGAACTCGCGCTGCTGAAATGGAGCAGACAAGATATCTCGTAAGCGTGGGCTCGGAGCCGGCTGCACCGGTGGTTCATCGACCTTCAGAAAGACCAGCAAGTCAACGACACCGCAAACGGCCGCGATCACTCCGAGCACTGCGAACGCCGGCTTGATCCCATCCGGATGCCCAGACACATACACCGCAGCGGTTCCCAATGTGATGGCCGCCGTCCAGTGCATCCACAAGTGCCGACGCCCCCAGAAGCGGCTGAGTCCTTGTTTGGGCAAATAATCTCCCATCCAGGACATCCACAGCGGATGGCAGAAATCCGCCATCCCGTAATTGATCGCCGTCAGCCCCACGAGCGTCCAAATCCAAAACCCGTCCGGCATGTCGGGCCACAGAGTTGGCCCCAAAGCGGCCGGCAACATCACCAACCGCTGAGCGATTCCAACCGTCAGCCACAAACGCCGCCGGTACTGGAACCGATTCACGAGCACGCCAGAAACGAACTGCATGAACAACATTGCCGTCGGCAGCGCGCCGAGAATCCCAATATGCAATCCGTTACCACCCAGCGCACGAGCGAACTGCACCGTCGCGGGAGAAGTCGTGAGTTGCAAATAGATCATGCCCAGACAGCCGGCGAAAATGATCGCTCGCTGAGCTGTTTGTTGAGGCCACAAGATGAAAGCTCGCTGAAGAAGGCAGAAAGAAGTGAGCGTTTAAGGGGGCGGGCTTGTAGCCGAAACTTGAAAACGCGCGGAGACCGAATCACTCCCGAAAAAACGGTATCACGGTTTTCGGCCATCGGCTTCCGGCATTCGGCCGAACGCCGGCAGCCGTTTTCCTTTTCCTGACCGTTACTTTCACCGCTCGATCGCATCCTAACGAGATCGCCGTCTCGAATTGAGCGATTTTCTGTTATTGGTCTATTATCCGCCCGGCGTATGACGCCTCTTCCCACCTTTTGACCTCGGCGAACCTCGACATGCTCAAGCCTCGTTCCCGAATTGCGTTTCTGGCTATTGCGATCACCACGCTGCTGGTCGCGTCATTCCGATCAAACTTTGCGGGAGACGAAACGTTCCGCGACCCGCTGACCGGCAAGACCGCCTCCACCAAAAAGGCTGGGAGGCCGAGCCGACCGGCGCTGTTGCAGGTCGCGTTGAAGGAGGACAAAGGGGAATTCCTGCTGTCGATTCATCTCGACATTCCACCCGGCGGGCACACGTACTCGACCCAGCCGGGGTACAGCGGCGCGACTTCGATCAAATTGATTCAGACGGCCGGGGTTGATCCCGTCGAGGACAAATTCTCGACGGACCATCCACCCAAGATCGAGTTCCAAGACGGCGAGTCAGTCGAGAAGTTCAAAGACTCGGTGACGTGGCTGCGCCGCTTCCGATTGAAACCCGGTGCGAAACGCAGCGCCGTCCGCGTTCTCAGCCAAGTTCGCTATCAGATTTGTGACGCATTCAATTGCACGCCCTACAACGAAACGTTTTTCGCGACGGCCGATGCGCCTGCCGAAGTCATCGCCTCCGATCCAGAGAAGCTCGCCGAGTTCAAGGAGCGATTCGCGTCTATTGCTCCAACGGCACCCGAACCTTCAACGCCAACGAAGGCCACCGAAGTCGAAGACGATCCCACGACCGCTCCGAAGCCGTTCGAGATCAAGTTGGTTCCGCAGCGAGGCAAGATCGCTGATCCCGTGAAGGTTCGCTTCCGGCTATCACCGGAGGACGCGAAGCCGGGGCAATCAGCGTTGCTCAGTGTCACGATGGAATTGGACGAGGGCTGGCACACTTTCGCGCTCGACCAAAACCCGAAGAACGTTGGCGAGCCCACGCTGATCGAATTGAGCGGTCTCAACGGCTTGAAGCCAACCGAAGAGAAATTCTCACCGAGCCTCGTGCCGGAGATCGCAACGACCAAAGACGGAATCCAACAGCGAGTGCATCACAAAGAGATCACTTGGACGATGCCGGTCTCTGTCGAGAAGCCGGACTACGGATTGGCAGGAACGCTCCGCTATCAGATTTGCAACGAGGGACGATGCCTTCCGCTCAAGGGAGTGTCGTTTGAACTCGGACACATCGCGAAGGTTGAAGTGCCACCGACTCCGGCCCCAACCACAAAGGTCGATCCGACACCGCCACAACCATCTCCGGGCGGAGATGATGGGAAACCCAATTGGGAAGGTGAGAACTTCATCCCTCGCAAAGACGCGGGGACGGAAAGCCTCGGATTGTTTCTCGTCTACGCCTTTCTTGGCGGCTTGATTCTCAACGTGATGCCGTGCGTTTTACCGGTGATCGCGATCAAGGTGCTCAGCTTCGTGCAGCAAGCGGGACAAAGCCGAGGCCGCATTCTGTTGTTGAATCTGACCTACTCGCTGGGAGTCATCTCAGTCTTTTTGCTGCTGGCCAGTTTGGCGGTGTTCGCAAAGCTCGGCTGGGGGAACCTGTTCCAGAAGACCGAGTTCCAAGTCGCAATGTCTTGCGTCGTGTTCGCGATGGGCTTGAGCCTCATGGGGGTCTTCGAAATCCCCGTTCCCGGTATGGTCGGCTCGGCCGCGGGGCATCAACACCAAGAGGGACCGCTTGGTGCGTTCCTCACCGGCATCTTTGCAACGCTGTTGGCGACGCCATGCAGCGGGCCGTTTCTCGGAGTGACACTAGGTTGGTCGGTGAAGCAACCGGCGCACATCACTTACCTCGTGTGGTCCGTGATGGGACTCGGCATGGCATCGCCATACGTCTTACTAGGCTTCTTTCCCGGATGGGTGAAGTTCTTGCCGAGACCAGGCAATTGGATGGTGACATTCAAGGAAGTCTGCGGTTTCATCCTGATGGGGACGGTCATCTTCTTGATGAGCAGCCTGAAAGCGAATTGGATTCTGCCGCTGCTGATTCTGTTGCTGGCGGTTGGGTTCTCGCTGTGGATGATCGGGAAGCTTTACACGATCAACTCGACGGATCGTCGTCGTTGGACGGTGAGAACTTTGGCGACACTGGTTTCCGGCATCGGCTGCTGGATGGCAATGGGACTCGCTGACGAGAAACCCGGCACTCACGAATTGCCGTGGCAAGCGTTCGACGGTGTCAAACTGAAGAGCGAGCTGCGCCAAGGCCGCACGGTCTTCGTCGATTTCACCGCCGATTGGTGTCTCGCCTGCAAGTCGAACAAGAAGCTCGCCTACAACACGGCGGACACTCTGGAGAAAGTGAAAAAGCACAACATCGTCACGATGAAAGCGGACTGGACTGACGGTTCACCGGCGATCGAGGAATGGATCAACGCCTTCGACAGCGTCAGCATCCCGCTGGCCGTGATCTTCCCCGGCGACGATCCACAACACCCCATCGTCCTACGCGACATCGTCGTGAAAAACGAACTGCTGCGCAAGCTGGACGAAGCGGTCGAAATCAAAGTGGACAGCACGAAGCTGACACAGCGCTAGTTTGTAGTTCCGCCTTTAGGCGGCAAGACGCCTTCGGTTTCCGCCTGAAGACGGAACTACGAACAATGGCTCAGAAGCTCATCTGCGCTTCGAATTCGATGTCGTACTTCTTCATCTTCTTGTAGAGCGTTGTGCGGTTGATGCCGAGCATGTCGGCGGTCCCTTGGCGGTTCCAGCCGTTGGACTCCAACGCTTCGAGGATGAGTTGCTTCTCCGGAGTCACCAGCGAGGACTTGAGGTTGTTCCCCAAGCGACCGGCCGGGACCGAGAAGGTGGGCTCATTGGCTCGCAACGTTTCGGGCAGGTCTTGAGCGGAGATCGTGTCACTCTTGCTGAGGACGACGGCCCGTTCGACGACGTTCAACAATTCGCGAACGTTGCCCGGCCAGCGATAGCGCTGGAGCGACTGCACTGCGGAATCATCGAAGCCCCGAATCGTCTTGCCGTTCGCTTCGCAGAACTGATGCAAGTAGTGCTCGGCGAGCAACGGGATATCCGAGATGCGTTCGCGAAGCGGCGGTTGCGTCAGCGAGATGACGTTGATGCGGTAGAACAAGTCTTGGCGGAATGTGCCGGCGGCGACTCGTGCGGAGAGGTCTTCGTTCGTCGCCAGAATCACGCGAACATCGACCTTGTGAGTCTTGTTGCCGCCGACCGGTTCGAACTCACGGTCTTGCAGGACTCGCAGCAGTTTGACTTGCAGCGAGGCCGACGCGGTGGCGATTTCGTCGAGGAAGATCGTGCCGCCGTCCGCTTGCAGGAACTTGCCGATCTTGTCGTGATTGGCACCCGTGAAGGCACCGGCGACGTGGCCGAACAGTTCGCTTTCGAGCAATGTGTCTGGCAGCGCACCGCAGGCGACTTCGACGAAGGGCTTGCTGGCTCGCGCACTGAGCTGGTGAATCGCACGAGCGGTCATCGTCTTGCCGGTGCCGCTCTCGCCGAGAACCAGGACCGTCGTACGCGTGTCGGCGACACTCTCGATCAGGTCGTACATCTTGAGCATCTTGTAGTCGTGGCCAATCAAGCTCCCCATGCCAAACTTCTGGTTGAGCTGGGCCTTGAGCGTCTTGTTCTCTTCCACCAGCTTCCGCTGGCCGAGTGCTCGTTGAACGGAGAAGTTCAGTTCGTCGTCGATCACCGGCTTCGTCAGATAATCGAAGGCCCCCATGCGGATCGCTTCGACGGCCGATTCGATCGTGCCGTAACCGGTGATGAGGATCACCGACGTGTCTGGACAATGCTCGTTCGACCATTCGAGCAGCTCGAAGCCGTCTCGATCGCCGAGGTTCACGTCGCACAGGACGACCTCGAAAGGGAACTCGCCCATCCGGTCGATCGCGTCTTTGCACGAGGAGGCGGTTTCGGTCCGATGGCCGAGACCTCGGAGATAGTCCGCCATCGCTTCGAGAATGTGTTTGTCGTCATCGACCACCAACAAGGAGCCTTGGTTCGTCTTCATGGGTGCGAAATCTCTGTGAGGTTGCGTCGCGATCGCGTAGGTTGGGCTTTCAGCCCGACCGTGTTGCCTGCCGTTTGGACACAGCGGGAAACAGGGTCGGGCTGAAAGCCCAACCTACGAAGCGGGCGACAGTCTGTGGAAACGGCCTGATCGAAAACTCTTTGGGCCGGCGACTGCGGGGGAGCAATCGTCGATTCCAAAACGTGACGTGCCGCATTGAGCCAAGCTCACGCGACCACACGAGGGGAGATGCGTTCGGCCGTTATCTCCATGCAACGACCGTCGTTGGGGAGGCAACCTCGCCACCCTGACGATGTTTTCCATCCGCTTGGGGAAGCGAACAGAATCAAATTCACGTCGGCATGATGCCGAGAGGACACAGGCAACATAGGTCATAGTTTCGCATTGGCAACAAAATCGTGACGCATGTTGCCGAGCGGGAACTGCCGGCCATAAGGCATTCAGGCGAGCGGGGCGGCGTCAGCCCCCCGGTTCCGTGGTGAATCCACCGGGGGGCTGACGCCGCCCCGCTCGCCTGTCGTGTTCTGGGCCACGTTGATTTTCTGCCGCGGCCGCTCGACAGTGTTGTCCTGCCGCGACACGACGCAGTCTTTCTGAAACGATTGAGAACATTCATGCCGCCGATTGCCATTCGCTCCGCCACGCCCGCCGATGAAGAGATCGTCGTCGACTTCAACTGCCGTCTCGCTTCGGAATCCGAAAGCAAACAGCTCGACCGCCCAACCGTGCAACTCGGAGTCCGAACGATCCTGTCGAATCCTCAGCATGGCCGCTATTTCCTGGCGAGCGTGGGCGACCGGATCGTCGGCCAGATGATGCATACCTGGGAATGGAGCGACTGGCGCAACGGTGAGATCTGGTGGCTGCAAAGCGTCTACGTTCATCCCGACTTCCGTCGGCAGGGAGTCTTCCGCTCGCTGATCCAACACCTGCAAGTGGAAGCCGCCGCGTCCCCCAACGTCGTCGGCCTGCGGTTGTACGTCGAAGAACACAACACCTCCGCGCAGGCGACGTACGAGCGGCTCGGCTTGAAACTGGCGGGGTATGTCGTGATGGAAGCGCTGAAAACTAACTAATGACTCGTTGTTTGTTCTGGCGAGCGGGGCGCGTCAGCCCCCCGGTGTTGCGGCCTTATCGAAAGCTCTCGATCGAACCGGGGGGCTGACGCCGCCCCGCTCGCCAAATCATTCTGCAAAGATCATCCGACCGCGTGGCTCCAACATGGCATCTCCCACTCCCGCTGACACTCGCCGCGAAATCAATCCCGCTCTCGAAGGCGTTTCAATTCCCTTGTGCGATACTTCCCAATTGCCGCCGTTGCCGTGTGGCTGGACCGTGCGAGAGTACGCCTTGGGTGACTCTGTGCTGAAGTTGACGGTCCCGGATCGGCCGGATGATTTGCTGGAAACACCGGAAGTCTTGGCGGCGAACGATCGAGACGACTACATGCCGTATTGGGCCTATCTCTGGCCGGCGGCGATTTATATGTCGCGGGCGGTGATGAAACGGGACTGGCCGCAGGGAATTCGGGTGCTGGAACTTGGCTGCGGAGTTGGTCTGGTCGGCTTGGCGGCGTTCGCGAAAGGGTGTCGAGTCACCATGACCGACTACGAAGCCAAGGCGGTCGCGGTGGCTCAGCACAATGCGCGGCTGAATGGCTTTGAGGATGTCGAAGCGTTTGAACTCGACTGGCGCACGCCGCCGAGCACGACGTTCCCGGTGATCCTCGGCTGCGATTTGCTGTACGAGCAACGCAACCATGCTCCGATCCTCGATCTGCTGGAGACCATGCTGGAACCGGGTGGCCTCTGCTGGCTGGCGGACGGAGGCCGCAACGTCGCCCATCAGTTTTGGTATCTCGCGCGCGAACGAGGCTATGCCGTGACCATGCGCGACCACGAGGGGCACGAGCTTATGACACCGGGGTTTCACTACCAGCTTTTTGAACTTCGGCGTCCGCACCGCACTTGACCCGTACCTCCAGCCAATCCGCGACCTGGTTCATCACGTCGAGCCAATCGGGTTCGTTGTGTAGCTCGTGGTAATGCTCGGGGAACCATTTCAGTTCTTTGTCGGTGCTGGGGACTTTCTCCAACCACGGCCGAGCAACCTGCGGATCGACGATTCGATCGGCGCCGCCTTGGGCGATCAGGACCGGCATGTTCAACGCACCGACTTCTTCCCAGACATCGTTCAAGGCGGCCTTCATCTGAAAGAACCAACCGCAAGTCACGCTGCGATGAATCAGCGGGTCCGCCTGGCGTGCCATCAGAGCCACTTCGTCTCGTGTTGTGTCCTTGGACTCGACACGGGTTTCAAAGCGAACCGATGGCACCAGGAACGAAACCAGCTTGCCCCACGCAACGACGAGCGGATTGACATGCACTTTCAACCGCAGCAGCGGAGCCATCAGCACTAGCGCGGAAAGTTTCTCTGGCCGAGTCTCGGCGAATCGAGCGGAGATCAAACTGCCGAAGCTGTGTCCCAACAACGCCGTGCGAGCCGGGGCCAGATTGTGATGCTGCCACACCGCGTCGAGGTCGCGGAGGTAATCCTCAAATCTGCGAACGTGCATCGGGTTTCCACCGGATCGTCCATGCCCGCGATTGTCGCCAACGATGACCGTCCAGCCCCGATCGGCAAACAGCCGAGCCACATGGTCGTAACGCCGACCGTGCTCGCTTGCACCGTGAACGATCACCAGCGAGCGGCCGTCCGCGCACGGATCGAGCGGCTCGAATCGCCGCGAGATCAACTCGATACCAGCATGAGCGCGAATCAAATGTTCGACAGGTGGCATGGTTGACGCTCCTGTAGGTCGGCCTTTCCAGGCCGACATGATCGGCGACTCGCGTCCGAGTCGGGCTGTAAGGCCCAACCTACTTTTCGGCGAGGCAGCGTTCGACCGCTTGTCGCAGATCGTTCCCTTTCAAATCGACTTGTGCGATCCGCCCATCTCGTCCCACTAAGAACAGCGACGGGATCGTGCGGACGCGATACTTCTCTCTGGCTTGTCGAACTTGCTCGGCCTCACAGACCATCTTCCACGGTAACTTGGCTCGTGCTTGAAACGCTTCGACGATTTCCGGCGATTCGTCCAAACTGATGCCGAGCACTTCAAAGCCCTCTTCGTGTTTGTCGGCATACAACTGCTTCAACTTCGGGAACTCTGCCAGACATGGCGGACAATTCGTGGCCCAGAAGTCGATCAGGAGCACTTTCCCCTTCATGGCCGCGATGCTGGCCGGCTGACCGCCGAGATCGGTCAGGCTGAGTTCCGTCGCCTCCTGACCGACCAACTCCAACTTCCGCAGTCGATTCACGCAAAACTCACCGACCTGCGGGTTCAGGCCGAAACGATTCGACAGAGTTTCATAGATGCTCCGGGCCGTCGCATGGTTGTTGGCCAAGCCCGCTTGCCCGACGAGCTCCACGGCCAGATCCAAGTGCTCGTTTCCCGCTCCCAGCCGAGCGAACTGCAACGAGTCCTGGAACGCAGTGGCTGCCTCTTTGAGCTTCCCCGACTTGGCCAAGCCGACGCACAACACTGTCTTGGCACCAGTCTTTGCAGTCGCTGAGGCCGTCCGACTTTGCAAGCATCGCTCCGCCAGCGGCAGTGCCTCTGCCTCCAGCCCGAACCGCCGGGCGGTGTCGAAACTCCAGGTAAACGCCTCGTCGAGGTCACTGGCCTCGGGATTCTGCTCGGCGTAGGTGGCTGCGTCTTTCAGCAGGTCTTTTTGCCGAGCGACGATGACATCCTGAAATGTCTTCTTGCTTTTCGGACTCGAATCCTCCGACTGTACCTGGGCTCCATTGAAAACCGAGACCATCAATGCCAGGAACGCGATCGTCGATCGGGGAATTCGGTAAAGCAGTGACATTCGATTCTCCTCAAGTGTTTCCATGATTTTCTGATCCATGATTTTGCCAACCGCCGGGTTTAGATAACGACTGCCCCGCCCCGAAACCACCGTCGGCAACGTCACAATCGGCCCTCGCTCGCGGCCGCAACTCCCGATTCGGACGGTTTTTTGGCCGTTGCTCAGGTTCTGTCGAATGTTTACCTTTGCCCGCCGGTAAATTCCGTCGGAACGTGATCCTCCGGGAGCGGTCCGGTCAAACGGTTTCAAATCGAAGGAGTTCTGAGATGTCTCAAGTCAACCAGCCTCAACCACCTAATGATGAGCCTCCCCGTAAGTTCTCGCTCAAGGAGGTTCCGGCATGGGGCGTGAGCCTGGGTTTGCACTCGTTGATCTTCCTCTTTTTTGGCCTCTACACGATCCCCATCGTGCGCGAGACCTTCGCCGAATTGGTCGTCAGCGAGGTCGAGGATCTTCAGGAACCGGAATTCAAGTTCGATGTGGCCGCGACCGACCAGGTCGGCAACGGGGGCACGGGCGACACGCTTAGCCCGTCACTGGCTGCCGCCGGGGCCACCAGTGCCTCGCCGCAAATGGAAACGTCCAAGCGCCTGCAAGAAGAGTTGGTGAAGGTCAATCTCACACCGACGGCCACCATTGGCGATGTCGCGACGGACTCTTTGGGCAAGACGGTCGAAGTCCGCGGCGGCACAGACAATCTGACTGGCGACTTTGGCGGACAAGGAACAGGTGGCGGCACCGGTGGCACGGCGGGGTCCATCGACCGTCTGACGTTTGAAATCATGGCCTCGCTTAAGGAACGCAAGACGCTCGTCGTCTGGCTGTTCGACGAATCTCCCTCCATGAGAGTGCGTCGTGACGCGGTCGCTGAACGATTCGAAAACATTTACAAGCAACTCGGATTGATGGACATCGAGACGAAGAACGGCATTCTCAAGTCGGGGATCGTCAGCTTCGGAAAGGATTTCCATTTCATCTCGAAGGACGCGACCGACGACATTCCGCAGCTCATCAAGCTCGTCAAAGAGAACATCCCCAGAGATGACAGTGGAAAAGAAAATGTCTTCACGGCGGTCGAAAAGGCGGTTGCGAAGTACCGTGACTACCGCAGCCGTGAGCACCGCAACTGCCTGCTGGTGATCGTCACTGACGAGCGAGGTGACGACTTTGGCGTGAACGGCGAAAAGCTGGACCAGGTGATCCAGGCGACGTCCGCCGCCGGATTCAAGGTGTTTTGCGTGGGCAATGCTGCTCCCTTTGGGCAAGAAAAAGGCTTCCAGAATTACACGGACGACGAGGGCAATACTTGGAACGACTTACCGGTCGATCAAGGTCCGGAAACGGTGGCTCCCGAATTCGTCAATCTCCCGTTCTGGGGAGTTGCCGGTGCCGATCTCGTTCGCATGACAGCGGGCCTCGGCCCGTATGCTCTCACGCGGCTATGTGCCGAAACACAAGGCGTGTATCTCATCGCCGAAGACGGTGGCCGAGGTGTGCGGTTCGATCCGGCAGTCATGCGGAACTATTTGCCCGATTACCGGCCGATCAAGTTTTACCAAAAGGATCTACAAGCGAATCGCGCCAAGACCGTCCTGGTCGATGCCGCTCGCAAAACGCTCGGTGAGAAAACACCGACTCCCGAAGTCATCTTCCGAGCCGACACCGATGCAGCGTTGCGAACAGAGTTGAATGATGCACAGAAGCCGCTGGCCGTGCTGGACTACAAACTCAACGAGATCGTCACGCTGCTGGAACAGGGCGAGAAGGACCGCGCGAAGATTAAAGAACCGCGCTGGCAAGCCGCCTACGACACCGCCTACGGCCGAGCACTCGCCATGCGAGTCCGCTCATTCGGCTACAACATGACGCTCGCCCAGATGAAGGCGAATCCCAAGGCGTTCACCAATAAGGGGGACGACACTTGGGAGTTGGTCGCGTCCGATGAAATCTCGTCTGGCGTTCAAGTGAAAAAGATGGCCGCGAAGGCTCAGGACTATCTCGCACGAGTCGTGAACCAACACCAAGGCACCCCGTGGGCCAAGCTCGCCGAACGCGAACTCAGCAAACCAATGGGTTGGTCGTGGAAGCCGTTCCGCAAAGACTATCCAAAGATCGAACGAGAAATGGCCGAGGCCGCCAAACGCCGCGTGCAATTCGCCGACGAAGAAGAGAAGAAGAAGGCCGAGAAGAAAAAGAAAATGGCCGAGAGGCCCAAGCCAAATCTGTAACCGCTGCTTTCAGTTTTAGCCCGACGCGCCAGCGAGGGGTTGTGGGGTTGATCTCCCAGCCACTCGCTGGCGCGTCGTGCTTTTCATGGGCACCCGACACTGCGACTGGCGAATCGTTGTTATTCAATCAGCCGCCAATCGCCAAGATATGTACGGCTCTTCGCGATCGCATTTGAGGAACTTCCTCATGACCTATGAACAACTGCCCGACGAATGGAAGGAATGGGTGGATCTCACGCCGCTCGAACGGTTCCGTCGCAGTGAGGAGCTGTTCGCTCAATACCTGGCAATGGGAGGCAGCCTTGAGCCCGACCCCGATCCGACAAGTCCTTTCGACGATGCAGAAGCATCAGGTTCAGGCCCTGCTTATGGGCGGGCAGGCTTGCGTGTTTTACGGCGCAGCGCAATTTAGCAAGGACATCGGCTTCACGTTGTTGGGTGACGACGCGAACTATCAACGGCTGCATGCGGCACTCGCGGAGTTGCAGGCTGAGCGGATCGCTGTCCCTCGTTTCGATCCGGCGATCTTGGATCGCGGACATGCGGTCCATTTTCGATGTCGAGCATCCGGATTCGAGGGGTTGCGCGTGGATGTGATGACTCGGCTGCGCGACCTGCCTGACTTTGCGATTCTGTGGAGTCGTCGAACAACTCTGCAAGACGCCGATGGCACGACCTACGAAATCCTGTCCGTTGCGGATCTGGTTCAAGCCAAGAAAACGCAGCGTGAAAAGGACTGGCCCATGATCGCCGCGTTGGTCGAGAACCATTACCACTCGTTGCGCGATCAAGCGACGCCGGATCGAATTGAATTCTGGCTGTTAGAGATGAGAGTTGCCGAACGACTCGTGGAACTCTTCCAGGGGTTTGCGTTCGAAGCAACCGCGCTGAAGACGCGGCGGCCGTTGTTGACGATCGCTCAAGTCTGAGACCTCGACGCATTGTGTGCCGCTCTGGATCTCGAGGTCCGCATCGAACAGGCCAGGGATCGCGCGTATTGGGAACCGCTCCGCAAGGAGCTCGAACAGTTCCGTCTTGCGGAACGTGGATAAAGCGTGTGGCGGGTCTCCAACGTTTTGTTGTCCTCAAAAATGGTTTCTGACACGAATGGCACTTAACGAATCCTATGCCTTGAGCGGGACACGGTTTGGGAATGAGTGTCGTGGTTTGGTGAGGAACTTGTATTTGGGGCGGCGTTTGTTGGCGCGAGGTTCGTTGCGGTTGGGGCGATTGCCGACTCGATGTGTGGCGATGGCTGCGAGCAGCGTGGCGATGATTTCCAATGCCGGAGAGTGGTCCAGCAGGCCGTGTTCGGAAAAGGCTCGCAGGGTTTGCAGCGTGCCAGTGAAGCTGAGTTGTGTCGGACGCAGATCGTGATGGCTAGCGGCTTCGGACATCAGGCGACGCACCGAGTTGTACGCCAACAAGTGCATGGCGATTTCTTTGCGGATCATCTCCGGCGTCATGCAACGTAGATGGTCCATCTGCATCGCCGATTTCAACGAGCGCAGATTCAACTCCGCCTGCCAGCGCTGGCGGTACAGGTCCGCCAAGTCGAAGGCGGTGTAGGCCTGTGGTCGTACAGCGTCGTGACCAGCACATATTCCTGGACTCGGAAGCCGCGTGGTTCGACGCGCACGCGAACTTCTCGCAGCACCAGTTGATCGGGCAGACGAGCGTAGGACTCGCGATCCAACCAGTCGGGACATTGTTTCGGTTTGGCCCACGTCACGAGATGGTCTCCCGGACCCAACCGTGTGCCGCGACGA
>SXKJ01000453.1 GCA_005778115.1 Planctomyces sp.
ATGTCTGTGTGACACCGGGCTTTGAAAGCTCCCGTCGGAAAATCAATCCGGTGTCACTGCCTGAGGCGATACGGGTGCGACTTCGTGTTGGAAATGGTTTCCATCTTCTGTGATGGACAACCCACGACGGCAAAGGGCACCTCGACCGCGGCTGTAAATAGACTGCGCAACCCTAACCGGGCTTGCAGACTTTTCAGTCCTGTCGCATCGAGTTTTTGCCAATCCCGTCTCACGATTTTCGCTCCCGAATCCCAAGGCTGACACCTGGGCAATCCGTATTCAGTATCGGCTACGCTGCCGACCAAGCGTTTGTAATTCTCAACAAAAAACGCGCTCATCGAGCGTGTTCGAGGACAATATGCCAGACAGCGGCAGCATGTCAACACGGCATCATGTCATTTTCTGAAAAACCTCAAAAATACATACTCGCACAAATCGCCGCACAGCATCGAGATCATGTGGCTGTCTTATACGTCGTTTAGCCACCTTCCGCCACAGCCCGTATCTTTTCTAAGCCCAGCTTGGCGACCTCGCGTGGGTCGCGTGCCCACAGGTCTTCGCGGAACAGTTCCAATGATAGCCAGCGGCGATAGCCGACTTGCTTGAGGAGATCGAGGTAGCGTCGAAGATCCATGTGGCCGTCGCCTGGCATGACTCGGCTGTGATCGTGCTGCTGTTCGCGCGGCGGCGATGATGGGGTGTCGTTGAAGTGCGAGATCGCGATGCTCGATCCCTTGAGCTTGGCGATTGACTCGAAGCCTTTGCCGCCACGGAAGCAGTGGAAAGGGTCGAGCACGATCGTGGCTTGCGGATGCTTCGAATAATCGACGACTTCGATCGCCGCGTCGATGCTGTTGATGTCATCGACGAAGCCGAGGTACTCGAACGCCGGTTTCACTCCCATTGAGATTCCGAGATCGAGCAACTCGGCATACTTCGCACCGACGAAAGCGTGATCACAGGCTCCCGAAGGCGGGCCGGAGATGATGTAGTGCGCGCCGACGGCGACCGATTGGTCCATCCGGCGTTTGCATTCGTCGAGCTCGCTTTTGCGCACCGAGTCATCCGGTTCTGCCCAGCCTTTGAGATAGATCGTCGTCGGGACTTCGAGCCCCTGATCGTTGACCGCTTTTCGGATGTCGGCCAGTTGGCCTCCTTTCGACATATGCAGGTCGATATCGTCGTGCCACAGTTCGATGGCGGAGTAACCGACTTCGCCCGCGATCCGAATTTTGTCGAGGATTGGCGTCGGCCGAATCGTGCTGGAGTTCAGGCAGTAAATGAAGTCAGACATGGTGATGAGCCAATTGCGTGATGAGTTGAGCGCGGCCAATGACAAACAACCGCGACGTGACAGACACGCTATCGTGGTTGTTGTGAGTCGGCAAACGCGAGGAGGCTGGTTGGCAGAACGATGGGGGGCAGGACGATGAAACTTACAGCGGCAATTTGCTCGTGGATGATCCTGCTGCCTTTCGCAGCAACAGCCAGCGAGCCGACAAAGAAGACGGATGCTGATGAACTCTTTCGCGCGCGGGATGATCGACCGGTGCTGTCGGTGACCGCCGAGCAATTAAGGAAAATTGGGATTGAGGTTTTCGAGTCAAAACGACTGAAGCTGTTTAGTGACATCGATCCCAAGATTGCGAAATCATTGCCTCCGTTGGTGGACCAGGCTTACGTCGCCTGGGAGGAGTACTTTGGCAAGTTGCCGCCGGCTCGTGATGACTCCGAATTTCAGATCAACGGCTTTCTGATCAAGGACAAATCGAAGTTTGAGAAGACCGGTCTGTTGCCCGTGAACCTGCTTGATGAGTTTCACGGGCGGCAGGTGGGTTATCAGTTTTGGATGATGGACCAGGCCACGGAGTACTATCGCCGGCACTTGCTGCTGCACGAGGCGACGCACGCTTTTATGTGGGCCATTCCGAATCTCAAAGTGCCGTATGCCTACCTGGAGGGAATGGCAGAGCACTTCGGCACGCATCAATTGGTCGGTGGTAAGTTGCAGGTGCGGTTGATGCCGATTAATCGGTCGGACTTTCATGGCCACGACCGGCTGTTCCTGATGAGGCGGGACGTGAAGCAGCGTGGCAGTCCAGATTTGTTCGACATCATTGATTGGAAGCCGGCGAACTTTCAGGCCCTCAACGAGTCCTACGCCTGGGCTTGGGGCCAGAGCATTTTCTTTGAGGAAAACCCGCGCACGCGAAAACGGTTTCGCAAGCTGGCGACATCGCTGGCCAATCCGATCGCGTGGCGCACGTTTGAACTGGAACTAAAGCCCGATCTGTCCGAGATCGTTACGGAGTGGAATCTGTTCGCAGCAGACTCGTGGGAGGGCTTCGACTTCCAACGGTCAGCAATCGAATTCCACGAAGGCCAGCGGCTGACGAAGCCTGAGCGAATGGAAATCCGCGCGGATCGAAGTTGGCAATCGTGCCGCGTGCTGGTTGAAAAAGGAGTGCGGTATAAGCTTGCCGCGACTGGCCAATTCACGCTGGCCGAAAAACCAAAGCCGTGGGTCAGTGAAGCGGATGGAGTCACGTATCGCTATCACAACAGTCGACCGCTAGGGCAATTGCTGGCGACGATTCGGCCGGCGATGAAAGCCGACGACGAACGTGAGCCGATGCTCGATGTGAAGCTGCTCGGCAACAAGTCGGTGTTCGAGACACCGCGATCCGGCACGCTTTATTTGCGGCTCAACGATCACCCTGGAGAGCTGGCTGATAATCGCGGCGGTGTAACGATCGAGATTCGCGAAGCGAAGTAACGGTCACTTCTTCGGCGGCAAAGCCTCGAAAACTTTTGGCACTTCGGTCTCGTTGATCGAGAGATAGCCTTTGCTGAACTTTGCTTTCGCTCCATCGGAGACGACGACCGTGATGTCCGCATCGGGGTTGATGCCCCAGTTGTTGGGGCCGGTTTTCTCGCCGGGGAAGACGGACCACGCGGTGCGTTCGGTTTTCAGCGATCCGAATGCCTTCGGCAAATAGTCCTTCGATTTGGTGACGTCGTCGGTCAGCCAGACGGCGACGATGTCCACGTCGGTTCGTTCGGCTTTGAGTTTGTCGTCGAGGACTTTGATGAACCGCGCCATCGGGCGAGAGAACTTGTCGGCCAGAACGAACACGAAGACGGTTGGCTTGTCTTTGCGTTCGGTGACGAAATCCAGTTCTTTGCCGGACGACTCGCCCGCGACGACCGCGACTTTGAACTTCTCGACAACGTTGCCTTCGCCGGGTCCAGAGGCAACGTCCGCTCGCGCGGTGAGTGAACTCAATACGAATGCAGCAACGATCACGGATACGAGCATTTGACGCATTGGGAGTCTCCTAAAAAGGGTTCGGGGCGATCTGCCGGAGCGTATGAATGGAGGACAGTATAACCGTCACAACCAGATGTCTCGACTTTCAACCGGATCGCGACCTCGCACGAACAGGCCGAATCGGGATCAGGCTTGAGGCAGACTGACTGAGGGCCAATAATGCCAAACATCGAACCCAGCCGATATGTACTTGGCTGACTATTGTCATCCCAAACTGCCTCGCGACGAACTTCCCAGTTCGTTCAACACTGCCAACCTACTCCGGAGAGCGATCATGCTGAAGATTGATGCCGGCTCTGCTCCGAACCCGTATTGCGATGGGATGACTCGTCGCAGCTTCGTCCAACTGGGAGTTGCCGGCATGGCGAGCGCCGGCTTGGCCGATGTCATGCGAGCCAAGGCGATGTCCGCCGAGACGCGCAGCAAGAAGGACATATCGGCCATCCTCATCTGGCTTGATGGTGGGCCGGGTCACTTGGACCTGTATGACATGAAGCCGGACGCACCGTCCGAGGTGCGTGGCTTGTGGCGACCGATCCCGACGAACGTTTCCGGCATCGAGATCACCGAGTTGTTCCCGAAGCAGGCGAAGGTTGCCGATAAGTTTTCGATCGTCCGTTCGCTGCATCACGACACCGGCGACCACTTCGCGGGGGGGCATCGGATGCTGACGACGAAGGACATGAACGTCTCCGGCGCGCAAAACGCCGGCAAGTTTCCAGGGCTGGGTTCGATCATCGCTCGCGAGCGTGGTTCGCGGCATCCGTCGATGCCGAGCTATGTCGCGGTGCCTTATGCCGCGAGCATCGGGCTTGTCCCCGGTTACTTCGGAGCGAACTTTCTCGGAGTGCAGTACGACCCGTTCCAACCGGGCGGCGATCCTAATCAGGCGAACTACTCGGTGCAGAATCTGAATCTCGCACCGGGCATGAACATCAACCGGTTGGAGAGTCGTCGCGAACTCAATCGAGTGCTCGATCAAATTCCTCGCACGGTCGAACGCAATGGCTTGTTCACCGCGATGGACCGGTTTGATCAGGACGCCTTCGATTTCGTCTCTGGCGCGCGTGCTCGCCGAGCGTTCGACATCGGCCAAGAAGATCCGCGGCTTCGGGACAAATACGGCCGGCAGAATTGGGGGCAGAGCACACTGCTGGCCCGCCGACTGGTCGAAGCGGGTTCGACGTTCGTGACAGTTCATTACGGCGGCTGGGATCATCACTGGAATCTGAAAGAGGGAATGGACAACTACCTGCCGATGGTCGATGCGGCGGTCTCGTCACTGCTGACCGATCTCGATGAACGCGGGATGCTCGATACGACGCTGGTCATTTTGTGTGGTGAGTTCAGCCGGACCCCGAAGATGAATGACGGCGGCAACGGCGGGCCTCCGGGTAGCATGGGGACGCCGGGACGCGATCACTGGGGCAACTCGATGTTCTGTTTGCTCGCGGGAGGCGGAATCAAGAACGGTCAGATCGTGGGATCGACCGACAAGCACGGAACTCGTCCGGCAACGCGCGCGGTGCAGCCGACTCACATTCACGCGACGATTTACAACTGCCTTGGCATCGACCCACATCTGTCGGTCCTCGATCACGCGGGCCGACCGAATCCGGTGCTCGACGATCCGACGCCGATTCACGAGCTGCTGTCGTAGAGCACTCGTAGTGACCGCTTTCATTCGGTCGAGAGACAACGCTTGGATGTTCGTGATATGACCCGATGAATCGGGTCACTACGAGCGATGAGCGTCGTCACCACGCGATGACTTCGATGATACTGCCCGCCGCATAGGTTTGATCGCCGATGGGAAACAGCGCCATCGAATTCGCGGCCACAGTTGCTCGCAGGTCGCTGGAGCCAACCCACGGGACAGCGGTGACGATCGGGCCGTCCTCGCGCCACTCCAGCCCAGCGGGCTGATAGGTTGGCCGATCCCCTTTTGTTGTGTGAGGCTGTGTGAGTCGCGCCTTCACGCTCGTGAATTCAGCGGGTGAAACCCCCATCAGGCGGCGAAGTGCGGGACGCACGAAGAGTTCAAAGCAGACCATGCTGCTGACGGGATTGCCGGGAAGACCAAAGACCAGCGTGCGACTTGTTGGCGAAGTGTCGCGGATTCCGAACCACACTGGCTTGCCCGGTTTGACGTTGACCTTGTGAAAGACCTGTCGCACTCCGGCGGCGGACAACTCGGATGGGACAAAATCTTTGTCGCCCATCGACACTCCGCCGGAGAGCACCAGCACATCGGCTTGCAGTCCGGCGTCGATCCGCTGACGCAGGTGAGCGCGTTCATCGCGAGCGATTCCCAGCGGGATCGGATCCGCACCGGCGCGGCGGATCTGTGCGCAGAGCATCGTCTCATTCGAGTTCCGAATCTTTCCCGGTCCGGGTGTCTGTTCGATCGGGACCAGTTCATCGCCGGTCGCCAGAACGGCAACTCGTGGCCGTCGCCGCGCGAGGACGAGTGCGCGGCCCCATTCGGCGAGCGCCCCCAATTCTTGTGGTCGCAACTCCGATCCAGATGCGACGACCAAGTCACCACGTCGCGTCGATACTCCTTGACGCAGGATGTTCGTTCCTGGTTTCCAACTCGCGACTTTGTTCGGGAGCGAAACGAGTGTCTGTCCTGCTGCGTCAGTGAGTGACGATGTGAACTCGATCTGCACGACAGCGTCCGCCCCAATTGGCAGCGGTGCGCCGGTCATGATTTGAATCGCGGCCGGCTGATCAAGCACTTGCGTTGGGATCTGCCCTGCCGAGACCACCTCGATCACGGAAAGCGTTGCTGCACCGTCGGTCAGTCGCACCGCGAAGCCATCGACGAGCGACTTGTCGAACGGCGGCGAATCCGCATCGGCGTGAATGTCTTCCGCCAGCACCAAGCCGAGCGCTTCCTGGAGCACAATGGAACTGGGGACCAACGGCGAGGCTTCATGGAGCACTGCGGCCACGGCTTCAGGAACTTCGAGCATCTTGGGCAACGCTTCGGGAAGAAGTGATTTCAGGAACTCCGGCGAAGCAACCCGCCACGCCACTGGCTGACATCAGAGCAAATGAGGTAAGCCACGCCAATTCGACGGGGCTCCAAACTGGCAAGAGCTCATCTGCCCCCGGTGGGTGAAGGCAAATGATCGCGGCGAAGAACGTGCTGATGCCGGCGCTCAATGAGACCAGCAACGGTCGCTCGGCAAATTCATTGCGAACGAACGGCGCGAAGACAAAAACACAATTCATCGTGGTCACGACCGTGAGCAAAACCGCCATCAACAGCGATGTCAGATCGTATCCTTCAAACAGAAACGTCACCCAGTATCCCAGCGCCACGAAGGGAGCCGTCAGGAACACCCACGCACCGGGAATCAGGAATCCCTCTCGGCTCGGAAACACGGGCAGCATCCAGGCCAGGCCAAAACTGGTCAGAGACAACCGGAACAGCCACTTCGAGAGTCCATGCCAATTCATGTTCTGTTTTGCTTCCGCTTTTCGAGCACCGGCTAATGCCCGAACACACGACTTCGCCTTGCGCCAAGAACGGTAAGCCCCCAGGCGATCGGCACCCAGACTCCGAGCGAAAAAAGATCGACACCCGCATGAGTCACCTGTGCTGCCGCAAATCCGATGAGGACGCTCAGCAGCAACAGTCCTTGCGCGATCCACCATGCCGTGCGGTCGCGACTGCTCAATCCGCCAGCGATGCCCAGAACGAACAGCACAGCCGCGAAGTCCCACAGAGGTCGCCAGGTCGCCAGTTCAGCTTGCAAGGTCGGTCTCCGGTTCAGCGATCCTGAGATTTGATTTGTGCCATGCGGATGCGGCCACGACGAGCAGCAAGACTCCCGAACCTAGTGCGACACGTTGCTCGTGCGACGCAGACTTGGCCACGCGGATGCTGGAGTCATCAGCCCCCTGCTTCGCGGTCCAGTCAGTGCGTTCCCAGGCATCGCGGAGTGCGGTGGGTCGCGGCCAGGCGGAGTAACGTGGACTGCGCGTCTGGCGCTGGGTTTCGTGTTCGACGACATGCTGCCAAGTCCCCATCAACAGCAGCAGCAATGCCGCGGAGATGCAGACGGCCAACACGGGTTCGCGAGGCTGGTCGACCGCCTCGCCATCCGGAATTGGAGCGTTGGCCGCTCGCTTTGAGAGCCAAATCGCCAGAGCGAGACCGCTCATTACCAGCGCCAGCAATGCCCAGTCCCACGCACCCGCGATGCCGAGCGCGACGACACCGCAAGCGGCCGTAATGGCGAAGTGACAAGCTCGCTGGGTGCCTGCTCCGCCGATCACGGCTTTCACGGCAGCAACCACCCCGATGCCGCACATCACCGTGAGTGCACCGCTGCTCCACAGGTTCGGGCGCGAACCGTTGGGCAAGGAAGTCACCGCATCAATCCAGCGATAGAGCAGCAGGCTCACGGCAACGCCCAGCCACAAATGGCCGATGACGCTCAGTCGCCGGGCGCGATCAACAGTTGTGGTCTCGGCGAGAGCCAATCGCAGCAGCCAGATCGCCACGGCACCGCTGCCGACAATGGCCGCCGAGACTCCATCGAACAACGGCTCGCCCATCGCCACCACCTCTGAGTTTGCTTCGGAACCATCCGAAGTCAGAGGCCGGTCTACAGGAGCCAGTTCGGAATCTCAACCCCTCGCACGGCCAACCATGAAACAGGCGAGCGAATAAGTTTACGACAGCACGGCCGTCGTCTCCGCTTCGCTCCATTGGTCGAGTTCGTCTTGGAGCTGAGGCAGTTCCTCGCACAGCGATTGGCAAATGGGATCGGCATCGGCCAGGTCGCCCGTGCGACCGAGAACCTCCAGTCGCATCGCGGTCTTGACGGTTGCGTTCATTCCGAATTTTCCGGCCGAGCCCTTCAGCCGATGCGCGGTCCGCTCGATTGCTTTGGCGTCGCGGCGTTGCACAGCGATTTGCACATCGACGAGCAGCTTTGGAGATTCCTCTAGGAACAATTCGATCAGCTCGGTGACAAGCTCCAAGTCGTCACCCAAACGGTTCCAAATTTCGCCGTGGTCGAAGACATCCATGCGGCGCGTTTTTGAAACGACCAGTTTGGAGGTGGAGGACATTCCCAACCTGTGCTCCTTTCGAAGATCGTTGCTCATGGTGTTGTCTCCGACGATCAAGACCGGGCGTTCGCACAGCGACGCCGAAGGTTGGTGAGCGACTCGCGCGGACGGCTTGGCCGACAGCCGGAACCGCAAAGTGAAGTGGAACGTGCTGCCGCGCCCCGGTTCGCTTTCGACCCAGAGGCGTCCGCCCAACTGCGACGAGATCGTCAGCCCCATCCCGGTGCCGTCGAACTCGCACGTGGTCGAGCCTTCCGCCTGCTCAAACGGATGGAAGATGAACTGCAACTTGTCGGCAGGAATGCCGACTCCGGCGTCGGTCACGGTGAAGTGCAGCAGCACGTCCTCGGTGCCGCGCGATTCGGTTCGCACGCGCACCACCACTTTTCCCTCATCGGTAAACTTGATCGTATTGCCGGCAAGGTTCATCACGACCTGCCGCAACCGATCTGGTTCACCGATCAACATGTCGGGCACCTCAGGAGAAATGTGCCCGACCAATTCGAGTCCCTTTTGATGCGCCCGCAGTCCGAGCGTCTCAATCGCATCCCCCAGACAGTCGATGACGCTGAAGTCGAGCGACTCCAGCGGCAGCTTGCCTGATTCGATTTTCGAGAAGTCGAGCATGTCATTGAAGTCCGACGACATTGCGTTGACGGATGAGTTAACAAGTTCGAGCCAAACCACTCAGCGCCGTGAATTGGCCCTCCCTGAAAGAGATACCTCACCTTTTTGCCACCTGTGGTGTTAGAAGCACAACTTGCGGTGGAGCTCAGGGATTTCCTGAGTCCGGCCGCACCGATAATTCTTGCTGGCCCAGCACGGATCATCGCCGCCAGATGCGCCCAGCCATCCTGTGCGGTTCACCGCGAGCAGGTTGGGAAAGCCGCTCAGTCGCCATTCGACTTGGTCTCGAAGCGGTAGGACTCCAGCCGCGAATTGCCCTTCTCCAGAACCGCGGAACGATCGACCCCCAGCAGGTATTGATCGAAGAAGTCGATGGTGTATTTCGTCATGAGTTCCGCGTTGCCATCGGCCACACATTCCTTGGTCGTCTTGCCGAGGCTGAGAAGATTCGTCCAACCGAAGTGCGTTTCGTTCTTCAAGACAAGCAGCACCTTGGGGCCGCTCAGCTTGCGATAGACCGGCGTGAGAAACGGCGCGATGCCAACGTCGAGCGTGCCGGATTGCAGCATCACCGGAATGCTGACATTGCCGGCGTCACCCTGGCTGATAAACGGATGCGCGTAAGGAGACAGCAGCACGGCCGCTCTGAGTCGCGGTTCCTTCCACGATTTCCAACCGCCGGCCAGTCCCATCATGGTGTAGCCGCCGAGCGAATGCCCAAAGCCACCGATTTGCGACTCATCGATCCGGCCCGACCACGGTGCATCAGCGGCCTTGTTCCATTCCAGCATTTGGTTCAGCAGCGCGGTAACGTCGACTTGGCGGTCGCGGAATTTTTCGTCCATCCAATTCGCGTAGTCGCCGAATTTGGGTACTTCTCGTTTCCCTTGGCCTCGCGTCCCCAGCGAGTCCGCATGATTCATGGCCGCCACGATGTAACCGGCTCGCGCGCACGCCTCCGTCAGAAAGATGGTCTGGTCCGAAGTTCCCAGAAACCCGTGCGAGAACAGCAACAGCGGATGTTCGCCCGAAGCCAC
The DNA here is from genome assembly GCA_005778115.1 of Planctomyces sp. Lineage (GTDB taxonomy): Bacteria > Planctomycetota > Planctomycetia > Planctomycetales > Planctomycetaceae > SXKJ01. The sequence goes on from SXKJ01000453.1 coordinate 10,087, forward strand.
CGCCGCTCCTTCCTTCGCGAAGCCAACTTGGCCGTTGAGACTCAACGGACCTTTGTATTCATAGCGTTGCTCTGGTTCCTTTGTCGGATACCACAGATCCAGTTGCCGAGTTTGCTGCTCACCCGCCGCATTCGCAAACTTGAAATCCTGCCGCCGATATCCGACCTGATGCGGCCGATCGGCGACGAGAACCGAAACCGTCTCACGCTTCTTCGTTTCGGCCTCAGCCCCGTTTTGTGCCTGTGCCGTGCTGACGCTTCCGCAGAGCAACAAAACGCCACCGATCACTAGCCAGTGAAGTCTCGGTGCGCTGCGTGTGAGTTGTGCTGCCTCAAATGGTCGAAGTGTATTGCTCATGAATGAACTCCCAACGGAGCTGTCATCGCTCCGCGTGACGAGCCGATCGCTCAACAGGCGCGGTCAGGCCGTTCGGCACATTGTGCGGAGTGTGCCAGCTACTCTTTTCCAAATCGAGCGGTAAGCTGATCGTCCCGCCGCCCAAGTAAATGGAAACCCGCAGAGACCACAGAGACGCCGGCCAATCAAATCCTCAGCGACGAGCGTTCCCGCGCTCTGGCCCGCGAAAACAGCGTGCTCTGGACACTGTGGCTGACGTATGGGGCGTTCTATTTCTGCCGCACGAATCTGTCGGCAGCGGTGCCCGGCATGAATTCGCCGGTGAGCGGAGGCGGCATGGGACTCACCGGCGAACAAACCGGTTGGATTCTGGCGTCCTTGAAGATCGCCTACGGATTGGGGCAGGTGCTTAACGGACAATTGTCCGAACGGATCTCGCCGCGCGTGTTGTTGGCAATCGGGATGTTCTGCTCGGCCGGCCTGAACGTGTTGTTTGGGTTTAGCGAGGGATTCTTCTTCCGGGTGTTCGTGTGGGCGACGAACGGCTTCTGCCAGTCGCTCGGCTGGACGCCGTGCGTGCGCGTGATGGCGAACTGGGTGCCGGTCCCGCGCCGCGGGCACGCGGTCGGCTTGATTGGCACCGGCTATCAAATCACGCAGGGCCTCACCTATTTGATCGCCGGGCAGGCGGCCGAGCATCTCGGTTCGCGCGGTGCGCTGTACGCGCCAGCCATTCCGCTGACGCTGACAAGCATTTTCATGTTGGTCTTTCTGCGTGAAGCTCCTGAGCACGATCAGCCGAACTCGCAGGGGGATTCGCTTGCAAAGACTCAAGCGTCAAGACCCCAAATGTCGCTGACCGAGAGTCTGTATTGGACACTCTACAACCCGGCGCTGTGGCTATTGGGTTTGTCGTTAGGATTGCTCAACGCTTGCCGCTACGGGTTCACCGACTGGGGCGTGAAGCATCTCGTGGATACGCAAGAGATCGGCGTCGGCAAAGCGACTTTGCAGTTCTTCGTGATCGCGATCGGCGCGACGGCCGGATCGTACCTGGCCGGTTGGGCCACCGACCGTTTCTTCGGCAGCCGCCGCGCGCCGGTGGTTTGTCTGTTGATGGTGCTGCTGGATGCCTTGTCGCCGGTTTACGGATACGTCGCCGGGCAAAGCGCGATTGGCACGATGATTGTGTTGGTCGTCATCGGCTTTTGCATCTTTGGCCCGCAGGTGTTGCTGGTCGGCACCGCCCCCGCTGACTTGGCTCATCGAGGCACGTCGGCGGCAGCGGCAGGGTTCGTGAATTTTCTCGGCTACATGGGAGCCGCCACTGGCGATGTCGTGACAGGACATTACTCGTCCGCGTCACAAGGAGGCTGGCGGATCGTCATCTTCATTTGGGCCGGCTGGGCGATTCTCGGAGCGGCCATCATCGGCCTGCTGTGGAACACGACCTCTCGCCGAGTGGTCGTGATGCCCGGCATTGCTCCGAAACTCGCCGCACTGGCAACGCTAGCCGGCCGTGGACCGTTGTCATGGACAAGCTCAGCCCAAAGCAGCCCGGATTCATTGCGCAGGAGATTCGGTTCCTAAAGCAACTGACCAACAAGCGAATCAAAGCCACGTTGCCGGCTCCCGCGCTGCTAGGCGAACGGATGTGGGATCCGGTGAAGTCCGCGAAGGCATACCCGACGCGCGATGCCTTCGTGCAGGATTGCGTGCCGATCCTGCGGCGTGAAGCGGAACTGTTACGCGACGAGGGGGTGTCGATTCTGCAAATCGACGACCCGCACTTGTGCCTGTTCGTCGATCCCGACGTCCGCAAGCAATACGACGACGCCGATCGCGCCGCCGACTTCGCCGTGGACATGGACAACCAAGTCATCGACGGCCTCAAGCTGGCCGTGCATCTCTGCCGCCGAGCCGGCGCGCGAGCACGCGGCGAGGCCGAGCATCGCGGTGGATACGATCCGATCCTCAAGCAACTCGGCCGCCTGAAAGTCGGTCACATCACGATGGAGTTCACAACCCCCGGCGCGGGAGACATGTCGGTCTTCCAACGCCTGCCAGAGCACATCGAAATCGGCCTCGGCTGCGTGAACTGTCAGCCCGGCCAAATCGACTCGGCCGAAACGATCGTGGCGCGTGTCGAGATGGCGCTGAAGTATCTCGCTCCCGAACAGATCACACTCAACCCCGACTGCGGCTTCGCCCCCGGCTCCGCCGCCGACGTGAGCATCGACGAGGCCTACGCCAAACTCCAAAACGAAGTCGCCGCCGCACGCCATCTCCGCGACAAGCACGGATGACTTCATCCAAAGATCGAGAGAGTCTGGCCACAGATGAAACACGGATCAAACAAAACCAGAAGTGCGAGAGCCGAGCAACGCCATCACGATCCCTTCCGAAAGTCTTCGCAAATCCGTGTTCAATCTGTGTTTCATCCGTGGCTGAAGATTCGGTTCAAGGGGACTCTTGGGGGCTGGTGATATAGCGGCTCATCCAGCGAGTGTGAACTTGGCGTGGTGGAGCGTGAGGAGTCGGAGTTTGAAGTGGTCGTAGCGGCGATATCCGTAGGCTCGACGCTGGAGCAGGCCGA
>SXKJ01000454.1 GCA_005778115.1 Planctomyces sp.
ACGTAGCGGCGTTGACCCTCGGCATAGAGCGTGTCGAACGCCAGCGAGCTCTTGCCCGAACCGCTGACGCCGGTCATCACGATCAGCTTATTCTTGGGCAACCGCAGATCGACGCCGCGCAGGTTGTGCTCGCGTGCGCCTCGAATGACGATTTCCGTGTCAGCCATATTGCAGTCGTTGTCGCAGCGAGAAGCGATGTTCCGGAGTAGCCACGTTCGCCAGAACGTGAGAATCGGCGCGGTCGGCTCACAGTCTGGCGACTGTGGCTACGGCTTTGAAGGAGGCTCAATTCCCGCACCGAAGTCGTCAACGGTGTGCGACGGCGTCTGCGGAGGCGGAGCCGTCGGTGCGGCTGTCGTCATCGTTGGCGGAGGGGGAGTTGGCAGCGGTTCCGGCATCACCGAGTCGATCGTCTCTTGTGGTCGAGGATCGCGCGGCGGCTCATTGGAGCGATCGCCGTAGCGTTCGGGACGCGGTGGCCGGCCTCTGGGTTTCGCTCCCGCGTCGGATTCGCCGGAGATGAGTGAGACGAGACGTGCAATCTCCTCGCCCCCCTGAATGCGGTCGAGCACAGAGCGCAGTTCCGGTCGCAGGTCGAGACGTCCGGGACGCTGTCCTTCCGCAAGCTTCATCGGCACGCCGTCGCGCACGCAGAAGCAGCGGGGCGCGGTGATGTCCGTCGGCCAACGTTGATTCTGCCCGCAAGTCGGACAGCGCCACGCGCGACGCACATCAATTTCGATTCGTAATCCCGGACCTTTCATCGTGGCTCCTTGTGGGACGTACTCTCGCGAGCCCCCCGTTGATTCTCAAGCGACCGATTGATGGACGGGCCACCCTTCGCGCTTTCCGCTCAATGGACTCGCCACTACTCTTCCGCCCTTTCAAGGGATCACAGATTTTCGGGCCAGGGACTTTCGGCATGAGTCGCATCTTGGTGGTTGAGGACAGTCGTACTCAAAGCACGGTCTTGAAAGGGATGTTGGAGTCTCATGGCTTCGAAGTGACCATTGCCGAAAACGGTGCGGCGGCGCTGGAGGCAATCAGCCGGCAAGCGCCACACGCGGTGCTCACCGACTTGCTGATGCCGGTCATGAATGGTTTAGAACTGGTCGAGCAGATTCGCAAACGTTTCCCGCGCGTGCCGACGATTCTGGTCACGGAATACGGCAGCGAGGAAGTCGCCGCCGAAGCCTTGCACCGTGGAGCGGTGGGCTACATCCCCAAACGCCGCATCGGAACGGATCTCGTCCCGTCATTGGAGCGTGTCTTAGGAATCGCCAAGGCCAACCCGCGGCATCAAAAACTGATCGATGGACTCGTGACGAATGAGCTGCGATTTGTGCTCGACAATGACTTGTCGGTGGTGCCGCATCTGGTGTCGCACCTGCAAGACTGTGTCGGCTTGATGCGGTTGTGCGATGAGACCGCTCAACTACGCTTGGGGATCGCGCTCTCGGAAGCAATGACCAACGCGATCTATCACGGCAACTTGGAACTCAGCTCCGAACTCCGCAACAGCGACGGCCGCAACTGGTTCGACTTCGCGTTGAGCACGGCCCAAAGCCCGGCCTTTCGCGACCGCAAGGTGCATGTGCGGGCGAGCCTCTCACGCGATTCCGCCAAGTTCGTCATCAGCGATGAAGGCCCCGGCTTTGATCCCAGCACGCTCCCCGATCCGCGCGACCCCGCCAACCTCGCCAAAGCGAGCGGGCGCGGATTGCTTTTGATTCATTGCTTCCTGGACGAGGTTCATCACAACCCGACCGGCAATGAAATCACGCTCATCAAGCACCGCGATGTTGCGTAGTCGTTACCGCTCCGCATCTACCTTTCAGGGACATGCACGATGCACCGACTTGCTGCCCCCCTTTGCCTGTTCGTTGTCTGTTGTTTGAACGCCGCGGTGTTTGGTGCCGAACCGCTGGTCGTCAATCTGTGGCCGGGCAAGACGCCGGGAGATGTCGGCATCACCGGCCAGGAAGAGAGCCGAATCTATCAGTCGCCGATCCTCGGCGGACCAACCAAGCTGATCACGAACGTGGCGTAGCCGACGCTCACGATCTATCAACCCGCGCCCGACAAGAATACTGGCACTGCTATGCTGATCTGTCCGGGAGGTGGCTACCACAACCTGTTTTGGGAACTCGAAGGTGAGGAAGTGGCGGCCTGGTTGAATGCGCAAGGCATGACCGGAATCATTCTGAAATATCGTTGCCCACGCCGACCGGGCGACATCAAGGGTGAGCCACCGTTGGGACCGCTGCTCGATGCTCAACGGGCCGTGAGTTTGGTTCGTAGCCGAGCCAAAGAATGGGGAATCGCCCCGAAACGGATCGGGATGGTCGGTTCCTCTGCCGGAGGACATCTCGCGCTCGCGACTGCCACCAGCTTTGAGAAGCGGACCTATGAGCGGCTCGACACGATCGATGACGTCAGTTGCCGACCTGATTTCGCCGTTCTGTGCTACTCAGGTTATCTGAAGGCGAAGGACAAGGATGAAGTCTCGCCGGGCATTCGCATCCCTGCTGAAACGCCTCCGATCCTGCTGGCCCATTCCTCCGATGACATGATCAGCACGCCGGAGCACAGCGTGATCATGTACCTGGCCTTGCAGCGAGCCAAGGTACGCTCGGAGTTGCACATCTACGCGACCGGTGACCATGACTTCGGAGTCCGTCAGAACGACAAACTGCCTTCAAGCTGGACACAACTGTGCCTCAACTGGCTGGCCAGTGAGGGATTGCTCAAGCCGAAATCTAGCCCGTAATGGTGGCCCCGTTTTCAAACACTCGCACCCGCACTGCCACACGACGAGGGTCGGCATCTGCAACCTCGCTCAACTGGCTGAGAAGCAGGAGGCTGCCGCTCGCGGGCTGTTGCCGGTAAAACTCGCTTCGGAAATCACTGCGCGAGTTGCCAAAGTGAACTGAATTCGAAATCAGTACGACGCGCAAGCGAGTGGCTGTTTCATCGATTCGTGATTTCATCGGTGCATTGACCACTTGCTTGCGCTGCGTGCTCGTCTTGAAACCGCCTCGGATCGTCCTCATCAGACCCAATTCTGCTTTTATTAAGGAGTCCATCTTGATCGCTTCTGAATCCAACGACGTTCCGTTTCCCGAGCTTCCCAAAGGTGCGGGACGAATCGACAAAGACGCAGCGCAGATCTTCACCGAGACGAAGTCCGGGCTGCAATACCGCATCCTTCGCCAAGGCGAGGGAGCCACCCCCAAAGCGAACAGCTCAGTGCGGGTCCACTATCACGGTTGGTTGGACAACGGGAAGGTCTTTGACAGTTCTTACCGGCGCAACGAAGACATCTCGTTTGGTCTGAACCAAGTCATCAAAGGTTGGACGGAAGGGATGCAGCTTGTCGGTGCCGGCGGCATGATCGAGTTGCAGATCCCGTCCGACCTCGGATACGGCAACCGCGGAGCACCGCCAGATATTCCTCCGAAAGCGACACTGCACTTTCTCGTGGAACTGATTGAAGTCAGATGAAACGCTGAGAAAGAACTGCGGTTCGTGAGCCGGAACACGCTAGCGTCCGGTTCGAGAGTCCATCGACGCTCCGAACCGGACGTAAGCGTGTTCCGGCTGATCGTCCAATCTGTTTTTTCAACGGAGCCCAACATGTCAATTCGCTGTTTCCTTTGCTTGATCCTGTTCGTTGGTTTGTCCGGCCAATTGAGTTGGGCTCAAGAGACCAAAGCCGAGAAGAAAGAGGCTCAGAAGCCAGCGGTAAAAGCTCCGCCGAAGAACGTCGTCCCGCCGACGCAGGCCGATGTCTCTTATGGCAAGCACGAACGCCAAGTGATCGATTTCTATCAAGCGAAGTCGGACACACCTACTTCGCTGGTCTTCTACATTCACGGCGGCGGCTGGCAGAGAGGGAGCAAAACGGGCTTCAACGTGAAGCCGTTTTTGGAAGCGGGCATCTCCGTTGCGGCAATAAACTACCGCTATGTGAAGAACGGCATCGAAGACAAAGTCGAACCGCCGGTGAAGGCTCCGTTGCATGATGCCGCTCGCGCGCTGCAGTTCGTGCGTTCGAAGGCCAAAGAGTGGAACATCGACAAAGTCCGCATCGGAGCAACCGGTGGTTCGGCGGGCGGATGTTCGTCATTGTGGCTTGCGTTCCATGACGACCTCGCGGATCCCAAGAGCGACGACTCGATCGCACGGGAATCGACCCGTTTGTTCTGCGCCGCGGTGAATGGCGCTCAAGTGACGCTCGACCCGATCCCGCTTCGCGAATGGATGCCGAACTACATCTACGGTGCGCACGCCTTCGGTTTGAAGAACCTCGACGAAGTGAATCAGCAGCGTGAGAAGGTCGCCAATTGGATCAAGGAGTATTCACCGATGTCGCATGTGACGAAGGACGACCCAGCGATCGGCCTGTTCTACGGCGGTGTCGCTGGCGCCAAGAAGGGGGAAGAACATCCCGACCCAACGCACTCCCCGATGCTCGGCCTGATGCTGATGGAGACGCTCAACAGCGTCGGCGTTGAAGGTCACATGACTTACAACGGCGGACCAACTCCGAAGTACGCGACCGCCACCGAGTTCTTGATCCAGCGGCTGAAGAAGTAACACGCCGAAGCCGCATTGTGGCACGACGCTTCGCGTTGTGAATCGCGACGCGGAGCGCCGTGCCACACTCTTGCTACAGATTGATCTCGAACCCCTTGCGGTTTTCACGCGAGAGGAACGAATTCGCCTGGGCGTCACCGATGATTTCCCGCTTGACGGGATCCCACTTGAGTTCGCGGCCCAGTCGCATCGCGATGTTCGAGAGGTGGCAGATCTCAAGCATCCGGTTATGTGACCAGACATCGGAGATCGGTTGCTTCCGAGCTTTCATCCCTTCGATGAAGTTGGCGGTGTGGTTCGCGCTGACTTTGCCGCCGTAGACTTTCTCGACGGAGTCTTCTGGCAGCGGCTTGTCCTTCAAATCTTCCACCGGTTTTCCAGTGAGCTTGCCGCGATTGACGAAGAACCGACCTTCGGTCCCCTCGAACAGTATGCCGTTGTCCCCTTCGCTAGTGATGAGCAATTCCACGTTGTTGGGCATTTCGACGCGGATGGTGAATTGAGTTGCCGCGTTGTACTGATCGGCGACCGTGGGGTGGCCGTCTTTGTACTCGACCGGCAACTTGTATTCGCCGGGGGTGATTTTGCTTGGCCCGGTCTCGGTGGCACCGAGCGCCCAGCAGGCGATATCGACGTGATGGGCTCCCCAGTCTGTCAGTTTTCCGCCGGAGTACTCATGCCAGTTGCGGAACGCATAGTGGCAGTTGCTGTAGAGCGGCACTCCGCCTCCGTAGCCTTTTCGCATTTCCGGTAGAGCCCGATACGGAACCTTGGGTGCCGGACCGAGCCAGAAGTCCCAATCAAGTTGCTCGGGAACAGCCACTTCTGGGATGACGGGTGACGACTCCATGCGGTCGATGCCACACGTCACCTTCTTCACCGTACCGATGCGGCCGTCTTGGATGAGCGCGATCGCCTTCAGGAAACGGAGGTCACTCTCTGTTCGCTGCATCGTCCCGACTTGAAAGACTCGGCCGGTCTGCTTGACGATCTTCTCGATCAGCTTCCCTTCAGCGATCGTCAGCGTGAGCGGCTTTTCGCAGTACACGTCTTTGCCGGCGAGCATTGCTTCCACGGCGATCTTCGTGTGCCAATGATCCGGCGTAGCAATCATCACCGCGTCGATGTCTTTGCGTTCGAGAATCTTGCGATAGTCCTTGTAGGCATCGGGCTTCTTCTTCTGAGCCTTCTCCACTTTGGCGACGTTCTCGGCCAGCACGTTGGCATCGACGTCGGCCAACGCGGCAAAATCGGCGAAGCCGAACGACTTGCTGGTGATCGCCCAGCCTTGATTGCGCAGGCCAATGGTCGCAAAGACCGGGCGCTCGCTCGCCGACTCAAATCCGAAAGCCCGATTGGACGTCGGGAGCAGAATACCGGCGGCCCCCGCGGCGGCGATGCCTTGGAGGAACTGACGACGCGATGTCTGTCGAGGCATTTGCATTTGTCGAAATCCCCTTAGAGAAAAAGAATGACACGGCTTGTTGCCAGTCTTGTCTTTGGCCAGTGCGAGCCTAGCAGGCTAGGCGAACCACTTCTCGGTCGCAAGAACCACATATTGATATGCAAGAAGCAAAAGCGATTGTGTCCGAATTCAGATAAAGCCCAAAGATCCAAACGACTTCCTGACGTTGTGCCTGGGAATCGAATCGACTTCTGGTCGCTTTTTGACTCGCGGTCTTTACCTCAATGTTTCCACATTGCCGCAAACGCTAAGTGATTGCCCAGAAATCATGCGTCCGGCAGATGAGCAGAGGAATACGACCGACTCCGCGATGTCCTCTGCGCTGACCATGCTGCGAAGCGAAACGGCTTGTGTTCGCTGTCTTCGCACATCTTCAACATCGATTCCTTCAAGAGCCGCTCGCGATTGGAGGACGCGATCCTGGCGTTCGCCGGCGACGATGCCTGGCAACACGGCATTGACCCGGATGCCCGCTGGCCCCAATTCCATCGCCCAGGTTTCGGTAAGCCCAATGAGGCCCCATTTCGACGCCGAGTAGGGCGAGCGATTGGGGAATCCAAGACGTGCGGCACAGCTCGCGATGTTGATAATTGCTCCGCCGCCGGAGACCTTCAACAGGGGGGCGGCTCGTCGCGTACAAAGAAACGTTCCGGTCAGATTCACTTCAAGTGTGCGTCGCCAGTCTTGGAGTGAAGTCTCTTCGACAGGCGACGTTGGCCCGGCGATTCCCGCGTTATTCACCAGCACATCGAGCCCGCCAAGTTGCATTGTTACGTCGGCAAACAGCCGCTCGACATCGGACTCGGATGCGACGTCGGCCAGAGTGCCGGAGACACCGTGAAGTTCGGCCCCGGCCCGTTGCAAGGCATCCGACGAAACATCGCAGACATGCACACGAGCTCCGGCATCAAGTAATTGCCGTGCAATCACCAATCCGATGCCCGATGCCCCACCAGTGACAAGCACGCGGACGTTGAGCAGTTTGCTCATGATCGTTTCTACTTTCGAGTCCGAGTCGACAGCGATCCCACCTGATTTCGACCCTCGGTCGATCCATCCGCGACACGGTACAAGAAACGAGCGGTGATCGTCACGAGCAGGCGTGGAGGATCGTCTCGCGCGCAGTGACCTGTCGTGCCGATCTCTTGGTCGTCAGTGCATCCGCCGGAAGCCAGCTCGCGAAACTTGTTTGTTTGCCTGCCCCTGAGTGAATACAAGACACTGGCCCTCTTTTTTGAACTCTCGATGAGGAATTCCCCATGGCGTACCGATTTCTTCCGCTGGTCTTTGGCTTGTCCGTTATTCCGGCATCCTGGGCGGGAGAGATTTCCGCGGAACGGATCAAGGCTGCGGTCGCGCATCTGGCGAGCGACAAGCTGGAAGGTCGCGAACCGGGGACCAACGGCGAGGTACTCACGACGGAATATCTCTCGGACGAATTTGAGAAGGCGGGCCTGAAGCCGATTGGCGAAGGCAACTCATACTTCCAACCGGTGCCGCTGGTGCGCGTCATCACTAGCCCGAAGTCGACGCTTCAAGCAGTGAAGGCTGGAACCACGCTCGACATCCCGTGTGACGAGGGCTTCGCAGGCGTGAGTCAAACGCAATCAGGCGACGAAGCGTTCGATGCCGAAGCCATCTTCGTCGGACACGGCATCACTGCACCGGAATTTGAATGGGACGATTATCAGGGTGTCGATGTGAAGGGGAAGATCGTCATCCTCTTCACGAATGAGCCGCCGTCGACCGATCCGCAATTCTTTGGAAGTGCGGCACTGACCTATTTCGGACGCTGGACCTACAAATTCGAAGAGGCAGCTCGGCGCGGAGCCAAGGCATGCTTCATCATTCATACAAATGAGACCGCCGGTTATCCGTACTCGGTCGTGCGGCGGCTGGAGAGTGCGCAGCTCAAGCGAGAACCCAATCAACCGGCGCTGGCGTTTGCGGGCTGGCTCTCGCGAGCAGCCGGTGACAAGCTGCTGGGGCTGTCGGGCCGCAACGTGGAAGACGCCTTGAAAGAGGCGGACAAGAAAGGGTTCAAACCGTATTCGCTCGGAGTGAACTTGAAAGGCCACCTCCCGACCCGCGTCGAGAACTTCGTCAGTCACAACGTTGTCGGTCTGGTGGAAGGAAGCGATGCGACATTGAAATCCGAAGCCATCGTCTTCACCGCGCATTGGGATCATCTCGGCGTCGGCAAGCCTGTCCTCGGCGATGCTATCTACAACGGCGCGGCGGACAACGCCACCGGCTGCGGCCTCCTGTTGGAACTCGCCCGCGCCTGGTCGGCTCAGTCGCCAAAGCCCAAACGCTCCGCGGTCTTCTTGGCTGTCACCGCCGAAGAGAAAGGGCTGCTCGGTTCGAAGCACTACACCCAGAATCCGCTCGTCCCTCTAAGCAAGTCTGCGCTCAATCTGAACACGGACATGATCCTGCCGCTCGGCGTCCCGCAATCCGTCGTCGTGACCGGAGCCGACCGCACGTCAATCTGGCCGACCGTCAAAGCAGCGGCCGAGAAGAACCACCTAGAAATCGAAACCGACCAACGAGCACATCTGGGAATCTTCTACCGTTCCGACCACTTTTCGATGGCGCGCGCTGGCGTCCCCGCGTTCTCCATCGGGTCAGGAATGAAGATCACCGGCAAACCGAACGACTTCGCCACCAAGGCTCACAAGGATTTCAACGACAAGTCGTACCACTCACCACAGGATGAATTCCAACCGGGTTGGGATTTTTCCGGCTTCGTCGTGTTGGCCGAGTTCATGCTCGACGTGGCCCGCAACGTTGCCAACTCCGACCAATTGCCAACTTGGAACGTTGGGGACGAATTCCGCCCTGCGACAAAGTAACCGGGCGGAGTCCAGAAACGTCCGAGCATGGAAATCGCGTCGACGGCCACATCCCCTTTCGCTCCCCCTTTGGCAAGTGTCGATCTACTCTGCAAGCAACAACTGCGAGACCCAATCATTGCGGAATCGGGCATCGGGATCGAACTCCAAACAGATTCGCTGGAATTCCGCCAAGCGTGGGTAAAGCATCCTCACCGTCGCGGCATCCAACGGACAGACCTTTCCCCAATGTGGCCGTGCGTGAAACAGATTGGCCATGCTGTCCGTGAGCACTTCCGAAAAGCGATTGAAGCCTTGAAGCTCGGAAGTCCGGGCGTAGCCATTGAAGCTGATCGAGTAGTTGTCCTCACCTTCGGAACTGGCCATCGAGATCAGCGTGTCGTCCGGCAGGATGCGTCGGACGCAGATCGGGTAGCAGTGCGTGTACGCGCCGATGTCCGTCGGCTTGAGTAGTCCGAGTTGTTCCAAACGATTTCGAGTGGCCGATGACAGTGCCTTGTCGTCGCCGTCGAAGTAGCTCACAAGTTCCTTCACGAACGTGATCGCGTCGGCAAGATTGGGACGTGTGACAAAAACGTCAATTTCGACGTGACGAAACAACTCGTGCTCCATCACCAGCATGTCTTGCGATTTGCCGACGACCTTCCAATTCCGAATGACCGTCAGCGGCAGCAGGTGACGAAAGAAGAAATGTGTCGCCCAACGGAGTCGGCAGAGTTGCGAGAGGAAGAGGACCGCCAGATGTAATCCGACTTCCATGACGATGAAGAAGTAGGCTTGATAGATCGGCGCGAGCCAACTTCTTGGAGCCGACACTTCACGGCGATGTTGCACCCAATAATCCCAGCGCCACGGGATCAAATAGAACTGTTGAAGAGGGAACTCATCTTCGGCGGCGATGACCTCGGTGAGTGTGTCGTACCGACGGAAATGCTCTTCAACGCTGTACTGCGGGCGAACCCAGAGGCTCACCGAAACGATGGCTCCCAGACATCCCAACGAACATCGCGCGGCTCGCAGTTCAGGGCCTGCGTTGATCGTGCGAATAACCGGCTCACCGGTCGCGGCGTCGTAAGTGGCGACCCGAACCTCAGCGACGTAGTGCGAGAGACTGTGCTTTCCCGATCCGTGCGTCCCGGTCGAGATCGCTCCGGCAATCGCTTGCTCTGTGATCAAACCGACAGACGGCAACGTGAGCCCCGCCTGCTGTTCCAACTCGGCCAGCACGCGCTTCACTTGGCAGCCGGCTCCGATCGCTGCCCAAACTCCGTTGTCGCGTTGCTCGATCTGCACCGAGCTCAACTTCCGCAGGTCGAGCATGACATCCTCGCAACAGGCCGCTTCGCTGTACGAATGCGGTCGCCCGACGACTCGAATTCGCGAGCCTCGGTGCTCGGTGAGAATTCGCAGCACTTCATCTTCCGACTGCGCCTCGTATGCCTTCTTCGGAACGAAGTTGACGTTGCGACTAAAGTTCTGAACTGTGGGCGGATGAGAGGGCATGTGGGGCGTCCTCAAGTGAAAAGACCGATCAAGGAACCGGCACAATGCAGAATCTCTCGGCTTATTGGACTGTCTTGGGATCTTGATCTCGGAGCTTCTTGAGGTTCAGGCCGGTCTCTCGCGCGGCGGCGGAGTCGGGAGGCAGGCTCTTCTCCATGATCAACAAGAAGCGGACGTTCTCGCGTTTGATGGCGTTTTCCTCCGAGACGAGGTTCAAAAGCGAGATTCAGTGAAGGCGGCTCGAACGGCCTGATGGAGAATCCAGGCTCGCATGGAGAGATACAACACGAGGCCATTCAGCAAATGCCACAAGAAGTGGGTTCCACAAGGAAACGGAACCTTCCAATCAATTGAGCGAGCAAGAATTGCAATCGCAAAGACGGTTGCGGCCAGGGGCAGAAGGAATGGTTCCGGGCCTCGCTGCAACCACACTGTCAGCCCAAGACCAGCGATTGCCAGCAAAGGTGGAAGATAGAACAACGAACCGTTGAGCGGTTTGTGAAACGGCATCGCGGCGAAAGAAAGACCAATCACGACCACGATCAACCCCAAGGTTGCGGCTGTCGGCAGTTGGACCATGTACCGTCCTGCCAACCAGAGAAAGGCGATTTGAAACAGGGAGATCGGAATGATGTCCAGCCACATCGTGGAATGGTTGGCGCAGGTATGAAACAGAAAGCTTCCAACTCCGATAGAAGCTGCCAACGCGATCAGAACGCATGAGCTCTCCGTCAACGCTCTGCGAAGACTGGCAAGACTCCATGCAGCCAGCGCGGCCAGCACGAATGATGCGTTCGTACAAGCGTTAATTGGTTCCGCCCAAAATCCGGGATCACAATTTCGCTCTCGATAAAGACATAACAGGTCGTGCATCACAAGAACCCCCGGTTGAATGCAAGATCGGTCAAAAAGTAAGAACAGGACGACACGCTTCACTTGGCATCCCGCTCCGATCGTTGGCCCAACTCCGTTCTCGCGCTGCTCGATTCGCACGGAATTCAAATGCCGCAGGTCGAGCATGACTTCCTCGCAGCAGGCAGCCTCGCTGTAAGAGTGCAGTCGCCCGACAACTCGAACTCGCGAAGCTCGATGCTCGGCGAGAATCCGCAGTACCTCATCTTCCGACTGTGGTTGATAAACCTGCTGAGGAACGAAACTGACGTTGCGACCAAAGTTTTGCACTGTGCGCGGATCAGAAGACATGTCTGGCGTCCTCAAGTGAAAAGTCCAATCAACGAACCGGTAATGAGGAAAATGTCTCGGCTTGTTTGACTGTCTTGGGGTCTTGAACGCGCAGCTTCTCGATGTTCAGGCGGGTCTCTTGCGCGACGGCGGAATCCGGCGGCAGGGATTTCTCCATGTTCAGTTGATTACGGACGATCGCGCGCTTGATCGACGACACGTCGATCTTCCGCCAGACGTTGTCTCAAGAATTGTCGTTTCGAACCATCGCACAAGAATGGTCACGCCTGCCTCAGCGAACTGCTCAGCGAGCGCCAGCGGTCCCCTACAACACAGAGAACACGCGCTGACCTCCGACGTTGCTGCCATCAACGCCGAAAACAACAACATCGGAACGAACAACAGTAAGCGAGGGGAAATCATGGCGAGATTCCTTGCTGCCAAGATCGATGGATTTCTGGCTTGAACACCACGCTGGCGAATTGCACCGATGTGCTGCGTTTGAAAGTCTTCTGCATGGTGGCCGTGGCCTTTCTTGCTGGTCTCGAAACCGTCAATCCGTTCGCGGGCTATGTCCCAGACCTTCACCGTCTGATCCGAGCTGGCCGACGCCAGTCGTTTCCCGTCCGGGCTAAATGCCACGCTCAAGACAAGATTAGTGTGCCCTTTCAGCGCCAGGAATTCCTGACCGCTCGTGCTGTCCCAGACCTTCACTCCTACGCCTGACGCGAGCCGCTGACCATCCGGGCTAAACGCGACGCACAAGCCACCACCCTTCAACGAGAGCTGCTCTTGACCGCTCGTGGCATCCCAAATCTTCACCACATTTTCCTGACCTGCTACAGCCAGCCGTGTGCCATCCGGGCTAAACGCCACTCCCTTGATGCCTCCTAATGTGACCGCCTTAAACGTGAGTGTCTGCCGACCAGTTGTGGCGTCCCACACCTTGACTGTCTGATCCTGGCTTCCCGACGCCAGCCGTTTCCCATCCGCGCTGAACGCCACGCTGTTGACCTGGGCGGTGTGCCCTGTCAGCGAGAGAAGTTCCTGACCGCTCGTCAGCGAATCCGGTTCACTCGTGACATCCCACACCATGAACACTCCCGTCGTGGGTGGATTCGAAGGACCTCCGCCAGCCGAAGCCAACCGCTTCCCGTCCGGGCTAAATGCCACGCTCATCACCAAGCCGATGCGGCCTTTCAACGTGAGCAACTCTTGACCGCTCGTGGCATTCCACAACTTCACGGATCCATCGAGACTGGCCGACGCCAGCCGTTTCCCATCCGGGCTGAAGGCCACGCTGTTGACCTGGAGAGTGTGCCCCTTCAAGGTGAGAAGCTCCTGACCACTCGTGGAGTCCCACACTTTCACCGTTTTATCTTGGCTGGCCGACGCCAGCCGTTTTCCGTCCGCACTAAATGCCACGCTGTGGACCGATCTGGCGTGACCTTTCAACGTGAGTGGCTCCTCACCGCCCAACAGAGGACTCGCGAGAGCCGCGCAGGCCACGACCCAGCCCGCGACGGCGGAGAATCCCGCCACGGACGAACCGCTGTGAAACCAGCGCGTGATGCGTGTGTTGGTCTTCCGCATGATGTCTGCGGGTGCAAAACAGCATTCCCTTTTCTTTCCCGGTCAGGTTTGAACTTCCAATCTGGCGGCGGTGGTGCGGCGGTAATAGAGCGAGCCGGGGCGGGCGAGGATGTGTTTGGTGAGGGGATCGCCGTCGCTGAGGAGGCTG
>SXKJ01000455.1 GCA_005778115.1 Planctomyces sp.
ACGGCAACAATCCCGTTGCCAAAATCCAACACGAACTGGACCAAAAAACCCCGCAGCAAAAAACCGCTGCCGGGAAAAATGATCCGAATCCACTTTCAGAAAAAACTCACAGCCTCGAAGCGTCAGCGAGGGCGAACGCTCACACGCTTCAGTCTGACGAACAACATCACCTGGGGCGCTCGCCCTCGCTAACGCTTCGGGTTAGTCTGCGCGACGTCTCGGACACCAATTCTTCGCCGCACGATCATGAGGTTTGCCATGCCGCTCCCCACTTCTGTTGCTCGACGGTCCTTTCTGCAATCCACGGGAGTCAGCCTGGGTTCGATGGCTCTGAGTTCCTTGCTGACGCGGGACGGAGTCGCGGCCGACACGTCGGGGAAGCAAGTTCCGAAGTGGCAGGGAGTGCTGAATCCACCTCACTTCGTCCCCAAGGCCAAGCGAATTATTTGGCTCTACATGGCCGGAGGAATGACGCATATCGACACGTTTGATAATAAGCCCAAACTGGCTGAACTGCATGGGCAGCCGATGCCGGAGTCGATCACCAAGGGACAGCAGATTGCTCAGTTGCAGGGGCAGAAGCTGAATTGCTTCGCGCCGCAGCATCCCTTCAAGAAGTGGGGCCAGTCGGGACAGTCGATGGCCGAGATTTGGCCGTACCTTGGCGAGAAGTGCGCGGATGAGTTGTGCATCGTGCGATCGCTCTCGACGGATGCGATCAATCACGATCCGGCTCACACGTTTATGAACACCGGCACGATGACGCCGGGACGACCGGCGATGGGCTCGTGGTTGCAGTATGGACTCGGAGCGGAATCCGAGAGCTTGCCGGGCTTCGTGGTAATGGTCTCGACCGGCAAGTTTGGGCAGAAGCAACCGATCGCCGCGCGGCAGTGGCATTCGGGTTTTCTGCCGGGACAGTTTCAAGGGGTCGAGTTCCGAGGCACCGGCGATCCCGTGCTGTATGTCGGCAATCCCAAAGGAGTGACACCGAAGCGGCAGCGCGATGTGGTCGATGCCGTGCAGGCTTTGAACGGACTCGCAAATGAGACCTTCGACGATCCCGAAATCGCCACACGAGTCAGCCAATACGAACTGGCGTTTCGGATGCAGTCGAGCGTCCCGGAACTGATGGATGTGAAGAACGAACCGCAGCAAATCTTCGACTTGTACGGCACGAAGGGAGGCGATGGTTCGTTCGCCTCGAATTGCCTGTTGGCTCGGCGGCTGGCCGAGCGGGGCACGCGGTTCATTCAGCTTTATCACCGGGACTGGGATCATCATGGTTCGGTAAAAGATCATGTCGCGGGCACGGCCAAAGAGGTCGATCAAGGGATCGCCGCGCTGATCACCGATCTGAAGCAGCGGGACATGCTCAAGGACACGATCATCGTGTTCGGTTCCGAGTTCGGCCGCACGCCGATGGCTCAGGGAAACGGCCGCGATCATCACCTGGCGGGTTTCACGATGTGGTTCGCCGGAGGCGGCTTCAAGCCGGGCATTAACTATGGAGCCACGGACGACTTCGGATATCACGCCGTCGAGAATCGTGTTTCGGTGCATGACGTCCACGCCACGCTGTTGTATTTGATGGGGATCGACCACGCGCGGTTCAGCGTGAAGTTCCAGGGCTTGGACTCGCGTCTGACGGGGGTCGAAGGGGCGCGTGTCGTGAAAGAACTGCTGGCATAACAAGAGCGTACGGCACGACCGGCAAACTCCCCCGGACGTTGTTTGGGAATCTGGGAATCGTTTTACCGGATGGCATTGGACCGCGTTGTGGTTCTCCACGCGGAGCGGGTTCCTCGCAACAACGCCTAAGCAATCCCAGATCGGCAAGCTTGGCTGATCGCGGTCCCTGAATGGCACAGTCCGAGGTTGTCGGTCGCACTTTCTGCCGCACGCCGTGCTCGGCGTGCTCACGGCGCTGAGCTTGCGGGTCGCGAAAACTTCGTCAGTCGAAGGAGTGCTGATAACTCCGAAGGTTCTGACAAGTGGGGTCGGCTGCGTGGAATCGCGATCTAACGATTCCGATAACAAGCAACGGAAGATTTGTCCCAAGGGCGCTCACTCACGGGGCTGGTCGGAGTTGGTGGAGTTCGCCGGGTATTCCAGATCTCAGGGAACCGGGGAGCGACACGGCTCAAATCACGGAGGCGATCTTTACCGGTTGTTCCGGCGGATCGTCGCAATTGGCAGTACCCATACTCAGACAATGATCTAAGGAGAGGACCATGCGACACGGCCGGATTTCGGACATAATTCGTCGATCCGCCGGAGCCCTGCTGCTGCTCGGTAGCTTTGGGGTTTCGTCGGACACACTCACTAAAGCGGATGACGCCACCTGCGCGAAGCCCGCACCCGCTTGCACTCCGCAGTGCAACGATGACGTTTACAAACGAGCTGGCGAGCGACTCGCTCAACAGCTTCAGCAGATGGGCAGCCAGCCTTGCGGCCAAACCCAATGTGGTGCTGGCTGTGCTCCGGCCGCTTCCGGCTGTGCGAACGGCTGCCAGCCTGGTTGCCTGAGCGACGGTTGCGAGAAGGGAAGCTGCCTCTTCGGTGGTCTGTTCTCACACGGCGATGGCTGTGCGGAAGAGAAGAAAGATCCTTGGACGCTCATGTCTCTCTTCGACGACGAGTGCGGAAACAACTGCTTCAAGGATAAAGGCATCACCATCGCCGGCTGGTTGGCGATGGGATACTCGACCGATCCGGACGGAGCCTTCACGGGTAACGGTGCGTTGTTGAATCAACGCGAACACAACAACCTCAACATCAACCAACTGTATATGTACATCGTCAAAGTGGCGGATGGCAGCAACGGGGTTGGTTGGGGCTATCGCGCCGACATCATGTACGGTGTTGATGGAAACGATACGCAATCGTTCGGCAACCGAGCCGGCAAGTTTGATTTCCTCAACGGGTGGGGTGGGCCCGGCGACCCGAACACTCACGGTCCCTACGAATGGGCGATGCCCCAATTGTACGGTGAAGTGGCGATGGGCGACCTCTCGGTCAAAGCCGGTCACTTCTACACGCCGATTGGATACGAAGTCGTCACGACGCCGGACAACTTCTTCTTCAGTAAACAGCTCACCTTCTACAACAGCGAACCGTTCACTCACACCGGTGCGTTGGCGACCTACAAAGCCAGCGACAAGCTGACCCTGATCGGCGGCTGGACACTCGGTTGGGATACCGGCTTCGACCAGAACATGAAGGGCAGCAACGCGATCATCGGTGCGACGTATGCCGCCAGCGACAAGACCACCCTGGTCTATTCGGCCGCCATTGGCGAGTTCGGCGTGCGTGGCAACGGTGCGATCAACAGCTTCATTCTGTCTCAGAAATGGACCGACAAGCTGATGACGGTGCATCAATTCGACGTGCTGAGCACCAACAACCCGGTGGACTTCACCGCAGGTGGAACTGCTGGCGATTCGACTGGATTCATCAACTACGTCTTCTACCAACTCACCGATAAGGCGAAAGCCGGAGCTCGTTACGAGTGGTACAAGGCGGACGGCACGTCGCACAACACGTTCACCTATGGTGTGAACTACCAGTTGACGCCGAACGTCGTCGTGCGACCCGAATTGCGACACAACTGGGCTCCAGCCAACGACGTCTCGCCGTTCAACGAGGATATCTTCGGCATCGACGCCATCCTCAAGTTCTAACGGTTGGATCCGTGTCTGACAGAAAACCAACGGCCGTGGTCGGCTCTGCGACCACGGCCGTTTTTCGTTTCTTGACCGCGGCAGGCGAGCGGGGCGGCGTCAGCTCCCCGGTTCCTCCGGCGAATGCACCGGG
>SXKJ01000040.1 GCA_005778115.1 Planctomyces sp.
AGATCCGCACGCCGATGAACGGCATCATGGGGATGGCCGAGCTGGCGTTGCAGACGTCGCTCACCCATCAGCAGCACGAGTACCTGAGCATCGTCATGCAGTCGGCTGACGCACTGCTGCGGTTGCTCAATGACATTCTCGACTTTTCCAAAGTGGAAGCGGGCAAGCTGGAGTTGGAGACGATCGACTTTCCATTGCGCGACAGCCTGGGCGATGCGATGCACACCTTCGGGTTGAGAGCCGCTGAGAAGGGAGTTGAGCTCACCTATCTCGTGCCACCGGACGTGCCCGACAACCTCGTCGGCGATCCGGGGCGGCTCCGTCAGATCATCATCAATCTGGTGGGCAATTCGCTGAAATTCACCGAGCGTGGAGAGATTGTCGTTGCCGTCACCGTTGATGAACTCGATGAATCGCATGTCGATTTGCACTTCGTCGTCACGGACACCGGCATCGGGATTCCAATCGAGAAGCAGAAACAGATCTTTGAAGCGTTTAGCCAAGCCGATAGTTCGACCACTCGCCGGTATGGCGGCACTGGGTTGGGGCTCACAATCTCGATGCAGTTGGTCAAACTGATGGGCGGGCAGCTTTGGGTCGAGAGCGAGGCGGGTAAGGGGAGCGAGTTCCATTTCACGGTTCGCTTCGGTCTTTCGCCTGACGCGCCGGTGCACTCGTGGCTGCGACTGGAAAGTTTGGCCGACATGCCGGTGTTGGTGGTCGATGACAATCGCACCAACCGGCGCATCCTGGAGGACGTGATCTCCAACTGGGGAATGCAACCGATCCTGGCGGCCGATGGGCCAGCCGCGCTGATTCAATTGAACGAATCCGTGAGTCGAGGCACGCCGATCCGACTGGTGCTCCTGGACGTGATGATGCCAGACATGGATGGCTTCGAGGTCGCGGAACGAATTCGGCAAGACTCGCGGTTGAATGACTGCGTGCTGGTCATGCTCTCGTCGGCGGGTCAGACGGAGAATTCCGTGCGTTGCCAAGAGCTAGGCATCGCTCGCTATCTCATCAAGCCGGTCAAGCAATCCGATCTTCGTGAAACGATCTTGCGAGTCCTCAGCGAGCAGGGAGAGCCAGGTCGAGCGTCCCAAGTGACGACGGCGCAGTCTGCCGAGCCTCAGCGATCGCGGCGCATCTTGCTGGCCGAAGATGGGCTGGTGAATCAGCAAGTCGCGCGCGAATTGCTCGAGGCGCGCGGTCATCGAGTTCTGGTCGTGAACAGCGGCCGTGAAGCGGTCGAGGCGTTCGAACGCGATTTTTTCGATCTGATACTGATGGACGTGCAGATGCCCGAAATGGATGGCTTCGAGGCAACTGCCGCCATTCGCAAAAAGGAACAGACCACTGGCCACCACATGCACATTGTCGCCATGACGGCGCATGCCATGAAAGGGGACCGCGAGCGCTGCCTCAAGGCGGGAATGGATGCCTATCTCTCCAAGCCGATCCAGTCCAAAACCCTGTATGAAATGGTCGAAGGAGCCGCGGTTGTCTCCCGATCAGATCATGACGAATCGGTCGAATCAAGACCTCCCGAAGCGGCGGTGGAATCGATCATGGATTGGGCTGCCGCCGTGGACCGGATCGGTGGACGCGAGGATTTGCTCAAGCAGATGGCGACAATCTTCTTCAAGGAAACCGACAAGCTGGTCCCGGCGCTACGCGAAGCGATTGCACTGCGGGATATGGTCAAGGTGCGGCGTTTGGCGCACTCCATCAAAGGCTCGGCGTCATGTTTTGCCGCCCCGTCGGCTGTGTCGGCAGCCGTCCGTTTGGAATTCATGGGCCGGGATGACGACCTGACTGGCGCGGACGAAGCCTATGCCGTGCTGGACCACGAGATCAAAAGACTCAAACAAGCGTTGACGACATTTGTGTCCAGCGCGCCGCTTTCGGCGAAGCCAGGGTAGTGATAGAGTGTTGGTGTGGAATGTGATTATTTTTTGCAGCAACTGTTTTGGCGAGCGGGGCGGCGTCAGCCCCCCCCCGGTGGATTCAACCCCGACCGGGGACTGACACCGCCCCGCTCGCCTGGACCGTTTTAGTGGTGACTTTCCCGTCTCAGGAATCGCGAAATACAAACCATCTTGGTGGTGGATGACGTCACGCTGGACCGGCACCTGGTGGGTGCTCTGATCGAGGAACATGCCGGCTGGTCGGCAGTCTTCGCCGAGGATGGCCGGGATGCTCTGGCGCTGATCAAGCTGCAGGTTCCCGATGTGGTCCTGACAGACTTGCAGATGCCGGAAATGAATGGCCTAGAGTTGGTCGAGGCGATCCGCCGCGACTACTCGTATCTGCCGGTGATTCTGATGACCGCGCACGGCAGCGAGGAGATCGCCGTCACCGCGCTCAAAGCGGGTGCCGCGAGCTACGTCCCCAAACGAGACCTCGCCCGCGATTTGATCCCGACCACTCAAAAAGTGCTCGACATGGCCCGGAACCAGCAACAGATTCTGGAATGCCTGATCGAAACCGAGTTCCGCTTTCTGTTGTCCAATGACCCGCACCGCGTGCAGTCGCTCATCAATCATCTGCAGGATCATCTGACGATGATGAACCTGGTTGATAAGGCGGGCCTGATCCGCGTGGGAACCGCTCTGCACGAGTGCCTCATCAATGCGATGGAGTACGGCAATCTCGAACTCACGTCAGACTTGCGTGAGAGCGAGCACTCGAAAGCCTATCGGAACCTCGTCGATGAACGCCGCCAACTGCAACCCTATCGTGATCGGCATGTGCTCGTCACCGCCCGCTTCTCACGCGAGCAAGCTGCCTTTGTGATTCGTGACGATGGCCGCGGCTTTGATCCCTCAAAGCTGCCCGACCCGAGGGATCCGGCCAACCTGCAAAAGTGCAGCGGGCGCGGCCTGTTCTTGATCCGCACGTTCATGGATGTGGTGCGCTTTAACGAGGCCGGCAATGAAATCACGATGATCAAGCGGCGTCACTGACTTCATCGTTTAACCGCACGCCGCAGGCACGCACGTTTGGAAACGCGCGTGCCTGCGGCGTTACGGCGTGATCTTCTCGTTGCGGGGTTTTGGCCAGACGATCTCGTAGAGAGAGCGGTCTTCGCTGACCAGTAGCAAGCGATCGCCGTCCCACTCGCAGCCCTCGATTTGCGTCGGCGCGAAGCGGATTGTGCGGACGAGCCGGCGGTCGATCTGTTGGAAGTCTTCGTCGGCGCGAAGCTCAAACAACCACGCTCGGTCATAGGTGCAGAGCGCCAGCCGGTCGCGAGCGGATGTCAGAGCCGCCCCGGTAATGCGCGTCGCGGAGACTGTTCCCAGCGTCCGCAGTAGCACGGGCTTCGAGGTTCGTGCGGCTTCATTCGCTTTGAATGACAAAGCAAAGATCGGCGCGGGAGCCTCGCGGACTTTGCCGAACAGCAACAGTGCGTCCGGCGTGCGGACAACTCCTTCGACGTCGTGCGCTTGATCGGGAAACGTGAAGTGCTGCTGGCGTTCGATTGCGAGTTCACGCGGTCCGTCCGGATCAGTCACTGGTTTCGCGCGCGGATCGGGTTCGCGCACGATGTCGATCCAGCGAGTCTTCAGTGGTCCGCCAGGCAAGTTGTTGCCGACGTCACACACATACAACCGCCCGTTGTCGTCCGTCTCAATGGATTCCCAATCGAGATTGACGGCTCCCTTCACGCGATACGTCGCCAGCAGTTCGCCGGTGCGCGTGATCGCGAACAAGAGCGGCGCATTGCCGGAATCGGAATGCGTCCAGAACACCCCTTCGTGCTGCCGGCTCTTGCAGAGACCGGAGGCTTCACGAATCGACTCCGGCAACCGTCCGACGACTTTGAGCGCGGCGGCCGGTTCCTCGGCTTGGATCGCGTCACCAATCGCCACGCTGAATACGACGGTTACGAGACACCACAGCACGAGTTGCGGTTGCCGTGCTACCGCCGCGAATTGAGCGGAAGTCGGGTCGCAACAATTTCGCGAATTCTTCCGGTCGCACCGATTGTTTGTTTGCAGAATTTGACGCCCATCAATCAACTGTCCACCCCGTCTCAGTGTTGAAGTCATTTCTACGCTTCGCGATGCCATTCGGTCAAATCCGGCACGAAGGAGCCACCATGAAGTTCGCGTCTCGGTTGTCGTCGTTCGCACGTTCGTCTTTCCTCTCAGGCACCCGGCAAGGACATGTTCGCCGTCGTCGGCGCGATCAGCCGGCGAGCGTACTCGCCAATGACAGCGACGGCGATGGCGACACCTTGTCGATCATTTCCAGCACCGGCGGTGCCTATGGCACGGTGACGGCCAACAGTGATGGAACGCTGAGCTACATGCTGATGCCCATTATGTTGGACTATCTCGGCGATGGGGCGACAGCCACGGACACCGTCTCGTACACGATTGACGACGGCAACGGTGGCCAAGCGACGGCGAATGTCACCATCACGGTCAACGGTGTGAATGACGCTCCCAACGCGGAAGACGACATGGCGACGACATCGGATGGAATGTTCGTTTTCATCCCCGTTCTGATGAATGACACCGACCCCGAGTCGTCTCCGCTTACGATCACGTCCGTGTTCACGTCGGATGGAGCCACCACGATCATGGGCAGCGACATCGGCTTCACCCCAACCAGTGGCCTGACCAGCGCGACGCTGACTTACACCATTTCCGACGGCATCTTAACTGACACTGGCACAGTCTCCGTGATGATTACCGGCGGAGGGGGTGGAGGCGGAGGGGGTGGAGGCGGAGGGGGTGGAGGCGGAGGTGGCGGGGGCGGCGGGATGAATCGCCCTCCTGTTGCCATAGGAGAGTCATTTACGACGGACGAAGACACGCTCTTCACGACGGGAAATGTGCTGGCCAACGACAGTGATCCCGATGGCGACGCGCTCTCGATCAGCAGTTACACGAGCGGCGCGTTTGGCTCTGCGACGCTCAACTACATTGGTCCAAACAATGCAACGTTCACTTACACGCCAAATTACGAAATGCTGAACTATCTAGCGCCCGGTGAAACCACGAGCGACACGATCAATTACTTCGTCGAGGATGGCCGTGGCGGAATGGGTTTCGCAATGGTCACGATCACGATTACTGGGGTGAACGATGAACCGACCCCCATTCTTACTGTTTACACGACGCCTGGTGATTTCCAGATTGATGGCATTGACGACCTCACCTTCGACGCGAGTGGTTCGATGGACCCAGATTCCGTGGCATTGACGTTTACATGGTTGGTCAACGGCATCTCGCTGTCGCCACAACCAGATAGCCCGACATTCGTCGTCACTGCGGCGGACCTGTTTGATTTACGCGAATTCGTGAGCAACTCGAACGTCATCACCGTCGTCGTTTCGGATGGCATTGCCAGCGAGAGCACAGATTTGACACTCGAGTTCGTTGATGGCGGATCGGCCCCCCCCGGTTTTTGCTACGGCGCTCGCACCGCCAACGGATTGGGCGGGATGGGCACCGGCCGGGAACGATTTAGATATCACCGGTGAGACTTCGAAAATCGTCGTACAAGATGCACTTTCCAAATTTGGGGGGCAATGGGCATTAACAAACATTCCAACTCTTAACCCTGGCGGAGCGGATGCGCCGGCTCCTCCGCCAGAGAAAAGAATTGGGTTCGACCGTGTGGCCACATACGAAGTTTATGAAACTGGCTTTCTGAGCTATTCCCAATCGCTTCCAATTACGACTCCCGCCCAACGTGCGCGGCTGAATCTTCGAGCGAATCTTCAACGAGTCAAACAGGGAATCGTTGACGAAATTAGCGCCGTCTACGCCGCGACGTGCGAACGGTGACTTGATTCCATTCACAAACGCGCAATTGATTACTTTTGGGAATAAAGTCGCTGATCGATACATTCGCGCCGTCGATGAGTTTCTAGGTTCGCATCCTGGCGCGAAACCGACGCTCGGCACTCGGAATTATGTTCTCGATTACCTGGGATTGGCCAATGATATTAATCACCCGTGGTGCGCGACCTGGGCGGATTTTGTCCACAACAAGATCTCGACTATGCCCACGGCGGATTATGGGGCAGCGTTCGCTTTTGGTATCGTCGAGGTCTCTCTTGAATTTCATCGTGTGCAATGGAATAAGTCGAGTTTGCCAATCGCCGGCATTCAAATCCAACACAATTGGATCACGGTCCAATCGGCTGGTTATCCTGCTCTGCAAACCAAGACTAAAGCGCAGTTAGATGGGGAAAGCGTCATTTATTTTGATCCCTGGTGGGATTTGTCACCGAGAGTTAGGCGTCCCGGAGATCATCAATACCGATTGACGGATTGGTATCCGATTCCCGATGAGGATTGATGATGTTGACCCTCCTTTTCAACTAAGCGATTTTCATGGTTAAGAAATCGTCCATTTTGTGGCCTGTGATAGCGATGCTGGGAATACTCGGCATGTTTATCCTCTACGTCTGGGCGAACGAATTGCGGCGTCGCGAGTTGACTGCCGAGATTTCGAAAACAGCGCTGGTTGCGGGAAATCTGGAGACCGTGGTTTTTAGTCCTAAACAACATTCGGAGGTCGTCAGTCGCGTCGTCGCTCAACTTGTCGCACATCGCGAGCCCCGAAATTGGCTGTTCCTTAACGACCGTGAATTGGATCGTGGTCTGAAAGAGAACCTCGGGCAAATGACCTGGATCCAAGGGTTATGTCTCGTGCGGACGAACATGACTGACGAGGATTTGTCTCGCTTGACACGATTAAAGAAGTTGCGAACGCTGTCCCTTACCGAGACCCAGATCACTGACGCCGGCCTGCGGCATCTAGGATCACTCGAGTCGCTGCAGGATCTAAGCATTTCGGGAACGCAGGTCACGGACGCCGGCTTGCTGCACCTCACCAAACTCACTTCGTTGAGAAGCCTTGAAGTGAGCTACACTCACATCACGGAAAAGGGACTCATCGAATTGAAAAAGAGTTTACCGGAGTTCCAACTCGATTACGCACTGGCGGACATCCGTCGGACAAACGAGCAACGTCGGCAAGCACCGTCCGACGATTGACTGTCCTCAGCAACGATTATCCCCGTGACTGCGGCTTCTCATTTGGATTGTGAAGGTGTCTTGGGGCTTCCCAGGAAGAACGCCTTTGTCCACGCTTGATATGCCGCATACTCCGGCCGGTGCTCGGTGATCGTTTTTTCGAGCAGTGTCATGCCCGACATCTTCAGCGACACGGACATCGACAGCGGACTCACCACCGTCCACAAAGCTCCGCTCGACGCTACGACCAGGAACACACCCCACCAGGCCACAACGGGAAGAGGAAGGCGAGATAATTCGATGAAACTCTCTATAGAGAAATGGTTTAGCGTCGTTTTATTAGCTCAAATTGTAGCGATTTGCGGGCAAACGGCGGCGATTTGGACTCAAACAGAGGCTGTATGAGTCGATCCGGCGGCAGTTTGAGTCCATTCTGCGATGATTTCAGTCCAAACGGTCGCGACCTTGGTTCAAACGAGTGTCGTGTGAATCGAGTCTGTGGTGGTTTGAGCGCAGATCAAGACGCGATGAATGAAGTCCGCCACGAGTTCAGTGGACTCCGCGACCGGATGAGTCAACTTTCTGACGAATTGAGGGGGCCGAGTCTGGAGTCGGTCGGATCGTTGAGAATGTTGGTGCTCGGTCAGTTCGATGTCTTTCAACATGTTCAGCGGCTAAATTTTTTACTGCAGGTGCCCTGTCTGATCGAAGAATCCCACTTCGCAGCATTTCCTCACTTCACCTCATTTCTCAAGGAATCGTCTCATGGCCAAAGTGAAACTGTCGCTTCAGAGTTTGACCATCCCGCAAAAAATTCAATTCATTCGGCAGGTCGTGACGTCGATGACGGGGAACGCGAACTTCGCGACGCCGGCTCCGGCGCTGGCGGCGATTACGGCCATCGTGGATGCGCTCGAAGAGGCGTTCAATGTGGCTCAGGCCGCTCGTCTGACCGCCAAGCAAAAGACCGATTTGCAAAACACCGCCGAACAACAAGCGGATGCGCTGCTGACTCAATTGGCCGCTTATGTGGAAAACATCACGGGCGGCGACGCGGCCAAGATTCAATCGGGTGGCATGGAGACTCGCGCGGACGCCGCCCCCGTCGGAGCGCTGTCGGCTCCGCAGAACCTGAGCGCGACCGCAGGCGATCAGGACGGCGAGATTGATCTGGATTGGGACAACATCCGTGGGGCCAAGAGCTATGTCACGGCGAAAAGCCCCGATCCAATCACCGCCACGAGTTGGCAACAGGCCACGATCGTCACCAAATCCAAAGGGACCGTGAGCGGCTTGACCAGCGGCACCAAATACTGGTTCCGCGTCGCCGCCATCGGCACCGACGGCCAAGGCCCCTGGAGCGACCCGGCGACAAAAATCGCGCCGTGAATTCGGCTGCGTCTGGTCGAGTCCAGAAATCGGTCATTCAAAACGAACAACTCCGGGGCATTGCCCAGCGATGGCGATATTCGCCGCCGCTGGATGCCAACCGGACGTTGCCCGGCTTCAGGTCACGGTGAATGATCCCTTGCTCGTGAGCGTACTGCACTGCTTCGGCAATCGTGGCCAGCAACTCGGCCGCCTCGCGCGCGATCAGCGGACCATCGTGCAGCCGCTTCTGCAAACTGGGACCATCTACGAAGCCCATCGAGAAATAATGCTGTCCGTTGTGCTCGCCGACTTCATAGATGGGAACGATGCAGGGATGCTCAAGCTTCGCGGCGGCCTCGGCTTCTCCATGAAACCGCCGCACTTCATCACCGGAGGCTAACTGCCCGGACAAGATCATCTTCAACGCGACGAGCCGATTGAGCCGTCGCTGCCGAGCCAGATACACGACTCCCATTCCGCCGCGAGCAATCTCGCGCACCAAGTTGTAGTCCCCGACTCGGCCAATCACCGGTTCGTCAGCCGGCAACTCAGAGAAGCCGCTTTGCGAGCCGCTGGAATCGGACGATCGCGGTGGCTCGGCCAAAGTCGGTTGATTTGCGCCCAGCGGATAATCAGCCGTGTCGTTTCCCGGTCCTACCGCGTGTGGCGTTGGAGCGGTGTCGTTCGGCGGCGCCGGGGCATTCAGGGTCGGCATCAACGCTTCGTGTGCTGAGGGATCATTATCCGACAGCGTGTTCTCCGAAGGGTTTGTCATCAGTGCCTCGTTAGAGTCGTCTCGCGTCTTGTAGCCACGCTCGCCAGAGCGTGGGTTTAGTGGGGACTCGCCCCACGCTCTGGCGAGCGAGGCTAAAGGCGGTTGCAGAAATTAGCACGAAGCGCGAGCGAGTGGTCAAATCGCCGGACAATCAACCACTCGCTTGCGCGTCGTGCTGGTTTAGTCGTTGCCTCTACTCAGTCTTGAAGCGGTTCTTACAACTGCGCTTGCCACCACAATCGCCAGGCCCGTTTGTCGAAACCGAAATCTTGTTGCGAGAGAGTTCGCAAGGCTTCCAGAGCTTCCGCGTTTTGCAACGGCAGTCGCACCGTGACCCATTTGACCGGCGGCGCACGGACGTTGGAATTGTCGATCACCACTCCATAAGGAAGCTGACCGGCGCGCATGGCCGCTTCGATCTCCGGCGGCAGAACGCTTCCCGAACCCGCCATCGAGCCGTTGCGATTAAAGCTAGCGGCATATGCCGGCCCCTGTGGCACTCGAATCTTGTGCGACGTCGCCAGCGCTTCGATGAGCGTGGGGATCGCCTGACGAACACCACAGCGACCGAGCAAGATCGCAGCGCGGCGTACGATCAAGTTCGATTCGTCTCGCAACGCACGTTGGAAGAAGGGGACGGCTGCGGCGCGTTGCTCATCCGACAGCGCTTGGAATGCGCTGCTCTGCAACGACTGATCCGCATCCGACAATGCGACTCGCGCGAGCGCGGGTACCGCGACATTCCCTTCCATCTGCGCAAGCGTCTGCACGGCCAGGCGACGGAGTTCGACGTTCGCATCGCCGAGCAAGAAATCGACGATCGCCGGGATCGCGTCCGAATCGCGCAGTTCGCGGAACTTCACCACCGCATCCGCTCGCCGCGCCGCGTCGCGGCCGTTCAACCAGCCGACCCAAAGCCGAATCTTCGGCCACCATTCTTTCTGTTCCTGTTGCCGCATCACGCCGCTTTCCAGCAGGTCACGTTCGAGCGTCGTGATCAGGCGGCCTTTGTAGCGCACATAACCGGCGGCGAGCAGTTCGGCATCCGCTTCTTCCGGCGTGACCCAAGTGTTGCCTTGCCGGCGATGGTTGAGTCCGTAATGCGCCGGCTTATGCTCGGGATCGAGTTCGAGGATGTGGCCGAGTTGCTCCTTGCGAGCGTCGGCCAATCCGTGCTTGCGGCACCATTCGGCAAGTTCCCAGCGGGCCTCGACCGTGTCGGCCACACGGCGTGCGAGCGATTCGTACTCCTCAACATTGCGCGGCCGCTTGGTGATGAAGACGACCTCTTCGCGAGCAACCACAACCTCCGCACCCGTGAGCGATTCAATGACGAGATCCTCCGCCTCCGCACCCTTCTCGCGGCGAGCTTTCGGATCAGCAGGCTTCACGGTTCCGCGAATCTCGCCGCCATCCTTGAGCTTGATGACGTCGGCACATAGATGAATTGGAGAGAGCATGCACAGCACAAACAGTCCGACCACAAGGGTGGCAAACCACAGCGATTTAGGAGACCCAATGTTGAGAAGCGCGTTCAATACTGGCGCACGAGTCCGACGCGCAAATCGTAAATTTGTCCGTTTGCGATTCCGCCCCGAAGGGGCAGCCATAGGCCAGCCCAGGGCGTTGCCTTGGGCTGGCCTATGGCTGCCCCCTCGGGGCGAAAACCCAACGAGAGAAAGCACCACCGAAAGAGTGGATATCAACCGTGAATTCGACTCCTCGCTTGCGCATCGGGCATTTGAAACCGGTTCATGTGAAACGCGCTGACTCACGACTTGAGCCCATTTTGGAGAAATTGATTCGACCGCGAGAACTCGCCGCTGGGGATTCAAAGCGGGAGCATCGTAGCCGTCGCGCGGGTCAAATCGACAGCACAGGATTCGCGAATTTCGCACGGGGTTGACCACGGCTGGGCGGCACGAGCAATCTGCACTCGCCGCACGTTCGGCAGTTCGGCCCGCTTTCCATGGAGAAGCCGGTGCGGCGGCTCACGAATCGGCTGACGGATTCAATCGCGAGGTTAAACTCGCTGACCATCTCAATCGACTTCTTCGCCGGCTGAATGCGCGACACGAGGTATCTATGAAAACTTTCCGTGATCTCTGTTTTGTCTGTCTGGCGTTCGGCGCGACGCAACTGCTGGAGTCCACGCCGGTGCAGGCACAGTCCTCTTCGGTCAGCGTTTCGCAGGAGTTGCCCTCCTCGCGAATGCTCAGCCGCTTTGGATTGGAGCGGGCTTGGTGGAGTCAGGCGACGCTCAATCCCAAACGGGACAAAGTGAAATATCTGGTGCTCGACGAAGAAAACGTCTACGTGCAATCCACCGGCGGGACGGTGACAGCCTATGAAGCGGACTCCGGCAAACGCCTGTGGGCGGTGCAACTGGGCAATCGCGACGAGCCGGTCTTTCCCGGCGTGTCGAACGACAAATACTTCTTGGCGGTCAATGGCCTGGCGCTGTATTGCATCGAGCGATTTAATGGAAAGGTGCTGTGGGAAGTGACGCTTCCGACCATGCCGTCGGTGGGCCCGTCCGTCGATGATCAGCACATCTATATCGGGGCACTCGACGGCAGTATCTACTCGTTCGAGTTGCGGAAGATCGATGAACTCTATCGCAAACGCTTGCTACCAAGATGGTCGTTTGAAGCGATGCGTTGGCGCTATCGCACCAGCAAAGAGATCACGACGACGGCGTACTCCACCGGTCGCTTGGTGAACTTCGCCAGCCGCGACGGTTCGCTGTACGCCGTCGGTGCTTTGGAGCGAGACCTCAACTGGCAATTCGAAACCAACGCGCCGATCATCGCGCCGCTGGCCACGACTGAGGACTCGCTGATCGTGGCTTCCGAAGACAACTTCGTTTACTGCCTGGACCGCAACAATGGCCTGGCTCGCTGGGAATTCGCTTCGGGCTATCCGATTCGTAAAGCTCCCGTCGTCATTGAGGAAGACCTCTATATCCTGCCGGACCGTGGTGGCATCTTTAACTTGACGGTTCGCACGGGATTCGAAAAGTGGGAACGGGCTGGCATCTCCGATTTTCTAGGTGCCACAAAGAGCCGACTGTTTACTTCTGACGTGACTGGCAATGTCGTGCTGCTGCAGCGCAGCACCGGCCGGCCGCTGGGAACTCTGCCGCTGCGGCCGTTCAGCGTGCGTTTGGAAAACGATCGCTCCGACCGGCTATTCCTGGCGACCCCCTCAGGCTTGATCGTGTGCCTGCGCGAACAAGGCTCTGAGTTCGCTCACTTCCACAAATACCCGGATCGCGCACCGATCGTCCCGGACGTCGAACCGGACGAACCGACTCCTCCGGTGCCGATGCCGGACGCGCCGGCGAATCAATAAGCGGCAAAGCCGCAGATACGTAGCCGTCACCGCTCCGCGTGACGAGCTGAATGCTTCACTGGTGCCGTTTGGTCATTCGGCTCATCACGCGGAGCGGTGATGGCTACGTAGGATCGACAGCCTGATCGCCTCCAGGTGATCAGGCTGCTTTCGTTGATGCGACTTCGTTGTCGCGTCAAAAACACGCCGATAGGATGCCCGGCTCTTCGAGTGTTCTACCCCCACCGCTTGCTACAAAAAGGGCATCATGCACGACACAGCACAAGGTCAGACGACGGCTCCCAACGCTCAGCGGTTGCTGTGGGCGGGATTCATGGCAATTCTCGCCGCAGGCGTCGGGTTCTCCATTCGAGGTGGCATCCTCGGACAATGGGCCGAAAAGTTCGGGTTCACCATGACCGACCTCGGCAATATCACCGGCGGTGGTTTAACAGGCTTCGGGATCATCATCCTGGCCGGAGCGTTCATCGCCGATAAGGTCGGATATGGCAAACTGATGGCGTTGGCGTTCGTCACGCATTTGATCTCGGCAATCCTGACCCTGGCTGCGGGGGCGGCTTTTGCCGCAGGCGGAAAAGACGCTGCCTTCCAATGTCTGTACTGGGGCATGTTCTTGTTCGCCGTCGGTAACGGCTTCTGCGAAGCGGTCGTGAACCCGCTGGTGGCGACACTCTTTCCAACGAACAAGACACATTACCTCAACATCCTCCACGCGGGTTGGCCGGGCGGACTGATCATTGGCGGGTTGATGTCGTACTTCATGAATCCAGACGCTGCGAAGCCAGTGACCTGGGAAATCCAGATGTCGTTGTTCATGGTTCCGGTCGTATTGTACGGCGTGATGTTGCTCGGCCAACACTTTCCGAAGTCCGAAGCCAGCCAAGCCGGCGTGAGCTACGGCAAGATGTTCTCGCAACTGCTGGCTCCCATCATGATCGCGTTGCTGGTGATTCACGCATTGGTTGGCTACGTCGAACTGGGAACCGATTCTTGGATCGGAAAGATCACGGGTGCGATCATGGCGTCGAAGCAGAAGGGCCTGCTGCTCTTCGTTTACACCTCCGGGCTGATGTTCGCGTTGCGATTCTTCGCCGGTCCGATTGTGGAAAAGATTTCGCCGCTGGGCCTGCTGTTCGTCAGCGGCCTGCTCGGCTTCGGCGGCCTGCAACTGCTGGGCGACGCGACGTCAGTGGCATTGTGCATCATTGCTGCCACCGTTTATGCCTGCGGCAAGACGTTCCTGTGGCCGACCATGCTGGCTGTCGTTTCTGAGCAATTCCCAAAGGGCGGCGCGATCACCATCGGAGCCATCGGCGGCGCGGGAATGCTTTCCGCCGGTCTGCTCGGTGGACCCGGTATCGGATTCAAGCAGGACTTCAACGCCTCAAACCAATTGCAAGCGAGTTCTCCGGCCGTTTATGCGCGTTATAAGTCGGACGAAGAAAATCATTTCTTGGGATTCAAAGTTGTCGGACTCGACGGTGCCAAGGTGGGCGTGTTGGATGATGGCGGTAGGGAACTGGCTCGTGCGGCCGAGATTCTGAAGAAAGACGGCAAATCGGACAAGAATACCGATGCCCTGGTGAAGTGGTGGGACGAAGCGAAGACCACGGCTGATGCCGACAAGAAGTTGGTGGATGAAGCCGGGCTGCATGGTGGCAAAGTGGCTCTGAAGTTGACGTCTTACGTGCCGTTGACGATGGCGGGCCTCTACTTGTTGCTCATTTTCTATTTCAAAGCACGTGGTGGTTACAAAGCGGTGCATGTCAGCGGCGAACCCGAAACGGGTGCCGATATGGCTTAATCGCTTGTCGGCGTCTTCAAAGACGCATTCGTTTTCAAACAGACCCCGCCTTACAAGCGGGGTTTTGTTTGGTACAGTGATTTGCAGAGGTTGCTCATGTCTCAAGCTGTGGCCACTCGACGAACTACTGTACGCGGCGGCAACGGGCACCGCGCTGTCGTGATGCCGGCCAAGTCCCGCACCACCAAGCCGGTCGCCACCGCCGCGCGAGCGACGCATCGCTTCGTCGTGGATGATGTGTCGATTGGCATTCCGGGCTGGGTGGTCGATCACGCCTCGTTCCGCCAGTGGTTCCAGTCGGACGATTTTCCGGAAGAGGGCCGCGTCAGCTTTCTCAACGGCGAGGTGATGTTTGACATGAGCCAAGAACAGATCTTTTCACACGTCCGAATGAAGACGGAAATCGGTCGCGTTCTCGCGAATATTGCCAAGAGAAAACTGAATGGTGTCTACTTCGGCGACGGCTTATTGATCAGCCATCTCGGCGCGGAAGTCTCGAACAATCCGGATGGCGTGTTCGTCGCGAACGCGAGCTTCGAGGACGGAACGGTGCGATTGGTCGAAGGGGCCAAGCAAGGCTACATCGAACTGGAAGGCTCACCCGACATGGTGTTGGAAGTCGTGAGCGACAGTTCGGTGAAGAAGGATTTCGAACTCCTTCGCGTCGCATATTGGAAAGCTGGCATCCGCGAGTATTGGCTGGTGGACGCTCGCGGCGAAAAACTCGACTTCCAGATTCTCAAGCTCACCAGCAAAGGGTATTCGCCGATTCGCGCCGTCGGTGGTTGGATCAAGTCGGCAGTCTTTCGAAAGTCTTTTCGACTGGTCGCTACTAAGAATCATCTCGGTCATCCGGACTTTGAATTGCAGGTCCGATAGTCTTAGATCATCCCCCAAAGACAACTTCTCGAATGTCAGGAGTGCCTCTCATGTCACGCACCACTCGTCGTCAGTTTCTCAATCAAACAGCAGCCGGGGCCGCGACAGCGTTCGCCGCTCCGTGGGTCATCCCGTCTTCGTGCTTCGGTGCGAACGAGCGGGTCGTCACCGGACACATCGGTGTCGGAGGGCAGGGAGGAGGCAATCTCGGAGCGTTTCTGAAACTCGCATCGCCGGCGGCGGTCTGTGATGTCGACAAGACTCATTTGGCGAAGGCGGTTGAGCGAGTTGAGAAGGACACGCAAAAGAAATGCGAGGGCTTCGGTGACTACCGCAAGCTGCTCGATCGGAAAGACATCGACGCCGTCGTCATTTCTACTCCGGATCACTGGCACGCGCTGACCACGATTCACGCCTGCCAGGCGGGCAAGGACGTGTACTGCGAGAAGCCGCTGTCGCTGACCATCGTTGAAGGTCGCAAGATGGTCGAAGCGGCTCGAAAAAATCAACGCATTGTGCAAACTGGATCGCAGCAGCGATCGGACAGCCGGTTTCGGCTGGCGTGTGAACTCATCCGCAACGGCCGGCTTGGAAAATTGGAGCGGGTGATGGTGGGACTCCCCAGCTCGAACTTCAACGCCACGCCGGTGCCGGACAGCGATCCGCCGCCGGAACTCGATTACGACATGTGGCTCGGCCCCGCGCCGCAACGGCCCTACAACGTCAATCGAGTGCATTACAAGTTCCGTTTCTTCTGGGATTACTCCGGCGGACAGATGACGAACTTCGGTGCGCACCACATCGACATCGCGCAGTGGGGACTCGGAATGGACGACTCCGGCCCTGTCGCGACCGAAGGGACCGCCACGTTTCATCCGGAGAAGCACTACGAGGTCACGCAGTCGTGCCGAGTGACTCACACTTACGCCAACGGAGTCATCCTGATCGTCGGCCAAGGGGAGAAAGATTGCCCCGGCGGAGTGACATTCGTCGGCAGCGAAGGGACGATTTTCGTCGATCGCGGGAAGATTAAGAGCACCCCCGAAGAGATCGTCAAACAACCGATGACTGAAAGCGATGAGCGGCTCTACGTCAGCACGAACCACCACCAGAACTTCATGGACTGCCTCAAGAGCCGCAAGCTGCCGATCTGCGATGTCGAGATCGGCCATCGCGCCGCGACGATTTGTCATCTCGGCAACATCGCGCTGCGACTCGGCCGCCGCATCCAATGGAACCCGGCCACCGAGCAAATCGTCGGCGACGACGAAGCGGCGAAATGGGTCTCGCGACCGTACCGCGCACCGTGGACGCTGGGCTAACCAGCGCTCGTAGTGACCGCATTTATGCGGCCATCGCAGACTTTCGTGATCGTTTAGATTTTGACCCAATAAATCGGGTCACTACGAGCGCTTGTCATGCAACGCTGCTATTTCGACAACGCCGCAACCAGTTGGCCGAAACCCGAAGGGGTCTTGGCAGCGATGGATCGTTATCACCGCGAACTCGGCGTCGCCGCCGGTCGCGGTGCGACGAGAGCCGCCAGCGAAGTCGATGCGACCATCGCTCGCTGCCGGCAGCGGACGGCTCGGCTCTTCAACGCGGAATCGTCCGACCGGATCATCTTCACGTTCAATGGTACCGACAGCTTGAACGTGGCGATTCACGGGTGCCTCAAGCCCGGCGATCACGTCATCGCTTCGACGTTGGAACATAACTCGGTTCTGCGTCCGCTGAGCGAACTCCGGCAGCGCATCGGCATCGAGACGACGTTGATCGAACCAGAAGCCGATGGCCGCGTCGAGCCGGCGAAGTTCCGTGACGCTTTGCGGCCGAACACAAAACTGATCGCGCTGCTGCATGCCTCAAACGTCACGGGGGTTGTGCAACCAATCGACGACGTCGGCACAATCGCGCGCGACGTTGGAGCGTTCATGCTGGTCGATTCCGCGCAGACGGCGGGGCACCTGCCGATTGATGTGCGTGGCAGTCCGATCGACATGCTGGCCTGTCCGGGACACAAAGGCTTGCTCGGCCCGCTGGGGACGGGGTTGTTGTATCTTCGACCGGGCATAGAACGGCGCGTCGCCAGCTTTCGGCAGGGAGGGACCGGCTCGCTCAGCGAGGATGATCGGCAGCCCGATCGCTTGCCCGACAAATACGAGTCCGGCAATCACAATACTCCTGGCCTGTTTGGCCTGGAGGCTGCGTTGGATTGGTTGGAACAACACAGCATCGCCGAACGACACGCTCACGAATTGAGTCTGCGTCGTCACTTGATCGACGGGATTGGAAGTTCGAAGTCCGTGAGACTCTTCGCAGCCGATCTTCCGGATGAACTTGTCGCCGGAGTGGTCAGTTTCGTCGTGGATGGCTTTGATCCGCAGGAGATAGCGGCGATCCTGGATCAGGACTTTCAGATTCAAGTGCGGGCCGGATTGCACTGTGCTCCCGGAGTTCATCGCAGTCTCGGCACATTGGCATCGGGCGGTACGATCCGCGTCAGCTTCGGACCGACGACGACTGTGGAAGAAGTCGATCGGCTGCTGGATGCGTTGCGTCAGTTTTGAGAAGAGCGGCTGGCGGAAATGAAGGGCAGAAGATGAAGACGGTCATGCAAGGTTGCATTTCATTTTTTGCCCTTGCCTTGCTGAGCAGCCAATCTGCTCGCGCGGCGGACGAGCAACGAGACTTTGAAACCAAGGTGCGGCCGATCCTCGTTGCGAGATGTCAGACCTGTCACGGCGCGAAGAAACAAGAATCGAACTTGCGGCTCGACACGAAAGCCGGCTTCAAGAAAGGTGGCGACAACGGAGTGGTCATCGACTCGAAGCAGCTCGATCAAAGCGAGCTGCTGTTGGCGATCCGTCGTGAGGGTGGCCGCAAGATGCCTCCCGACAAACCACTTCCGGCGGAAGAACTCGATGTGCTCGCCGAGTGGATTCGTCGCGGAGCTTTCTGGCCGAACGATGCCGCCGCGCCAGCGGCCGATGCGGCAACAAAGCATTGGGCGTTTCAATCGATTGTCTTGCCCCCCGTGCCTCGGCTTCCGAACGACGAATGGTCAAACACACCGCTCGATCGGTTCGTGCTGGCAAAGCTGCGTGAAGCGAGTTTGTCACCATCGCAATCCGCCGACAATCGGACGCTGTTGCGGCGTGTGTCGTTCAATTTGATTGGCTTGCCACCCACGCCGGATGAGCTGGAAGATTTCCTCGCGGATGATTCCCCCGATGCGTTTGAGAAAGTCGTGGATCGGTTGCTGTCATCGCCGCATTATGGTGAGCGTTGGGGACGGCATTGGTTAGACGTGGCTCGGTATGCCGACACGAAGGGGTACGTCTTCTTTGAGGAGAAGAAATTCCCGTGGGCTTGGACGTACCGCGATTACGTCATCCGCTCGTTCAACGGCGATCTGCCGTTTGATCGATTTGTGACCGAGCAACTGGCGGCTGATCAGCTTGAACTTGGCGACGACAAGCGACCGCTCGCGGCGATGGGTTTTTTGACCCTCGGCGGGCGGTTCATGAACAACTTGCATGACGTGCTGGATGATCGAATCGACGTCGTCTCGCGCGGGCTGCTGGGACTGACGGCAACGTGTGCTCGCTGTCACGACCACAAGTTCGACCCGATTCCGCAGGCCGATTACTACTCGCTGTACGGCGTGTTCCGCAGTTCGATCGAACCGACGCTGCCTCCGGAATTCCTCCCACCGCCGCAGACCGAGGAGTACGCAAAGTTCTCCACGGAGATGTTGTCTCGACAAAAGAAGCTGACCGACTTCGTAACCGGCAAACACGCGGCGTTAGTGACATCGGCTCGTGCTCGCGCGGCCGAATATCTCCTGGCGGCTCAAGCGCAGATGGAGAAGCCACCGACCGACGATTTCATGCTCTTGGCCGATACAAACGACATCAATCCGACGATGACGCTTCGCTGGCAAGTCGCACTGGAAGCGGCTCGCAAGAGACCGCACCCGGTGTGGCAAGCGTGGACCGAGTTCGCGGCCTTGCCCAGCGATCAATTCGCCGCGAAGTCTGGCGATGTCGTTCGTAGGTTGGGCACTCTTGCCCGACCACCCACGGCGATCAACGATGAAAACGAGAAGAAAGACCGGACGGGCAAGAGTGCCCGTCCTACGGTCAATCCACTGGTCGTCACCGCCCTCTGCGAGCCTCCACCGCAATCGCTCAACGAAGTCGCGACTCGGTACGGCGAACTGCTCAAACAGATCGATGCGAAGTGGCAGCAGACGAAACCCGCTCCGCTGGCCGACCCGCACGAGGAAGAAATCCGCCGTGTGCTCTACGGCCCCGATGCTCCGCCCGACGTGCCGCTGGCGATGGGCTGGGGATTCTTATCGCTGTTCCCTGACCGGCCGACGCAGGGGGAATATCAGAAGCTCATCAAAGAACTCGAACAGTGGAGCATGACGACCGCCGGCGCACCGGCTCGCGCAATGGTCTTGATCGATGACGCGACGCCGTTCGATCCGCAGATTTTCCTGCGCGGCAATCCAAACCGCTTCGGAGCACATGTGCCGAGGCAATCTCTCGCGATCGCGACGCCTGATCGCAAGCCGTTCAAGACCGGCAGCGGACGATTGGAATTGGCACGCTCAATCGTCGATCCCCGCAACCCGCTGACCGCGCGTGTGTTCGTCAACCGAGTCTGGATGCATCACTTCGGCACCGGCTTGGTGACGACACCCAGCGACTTCGGTTTGCGGAGCGATCCGCCGTCGCATCCGGAGTTGCTCGACTGGCTGGCGGCGAACTTCATCAAGTCCGGCTGGTCGGTGAAGTGGTTGCATCGACAGATCGTTTTGTCGGCGACGTGGCAGGCGTCGAGCGACTCAGAAAAAGGATTACGGCTGTCGGCCGACGGCTCTCGGCCATCGGCCGATCCTGACAACCGCTGGTTGTCGCACTCGAATCGTCGCCGCCTGGAATGGGAACCATTGCGCGACTCGTTGTTGGCGGCATCGGGAACAATGAATCGTCGTATCGGCGGCGAGTCGGTCGAATTGCTCGGCGGTTTCAATCCTCGTCGCGCGCTTTACGGAACGCTCGATCGGCTGGACGTTCCGAATCTACTGACGACGTTCGACTTCCCGACTCCCGCCGCGACAAATCCGCAGCGGGATTCCACGACCGTTGCCCCGCAGGCGCTCTTCTTGATGAACGGCGAACTGTCGTATGAGGCCGCCCGGCAACTGCAGGTCCGACCGAAAGTCGTGGCAGCAGTCGATCCGCCATCTCGAGTGCGGCAACTCTTTCTGATTTGCTTCCAGCGAGTACCCACCGACGCCGAGCAACAAGCTGCCGGCGAATTCCTCGGTGATAAGCCCACGACCGAACGGTGGACCGCCTTTGCTCAGTCGCTGCTCTTGGCCAACGAGTTCGCGTTCGTCGATTGAGTCAAATCGGCAAAGTGGATGGCGACAACTACGGTAGGATTCGATTTCTCGCACGTGAGTCAAAGGATTCGCCCGAATGGCTGGTCTGTCTCCTTCGCGCATGGATTCGCCAATTTGATTTGCTAACTTTCGGTAATACCCAGTCTCAGCCTGATTGCGATTGTTTGCGGTTCTGCATTCCTTCGGAAAGAGGTCAGCATGCGCGTCGCGTTGATTGGAGCGAACGGTCAACTCGGCAACGATCTGCTGCCTCGATTGCAAGCGGCCGGCCATGAGGTCGTCCAGTTGCAACACGCGGACATCGAGATCACAGACGCAACCAACGTTGCCGAAGTGCTCAATCCGCTGCCGCTGGATCTGGTCATCAACACGGCGGCGTACAACTTGGTCGATCGAGCTGAAGATGAGCCAGATGTCGCTTACAGCGTCAATGCGCTCGGTCCCCGTTACCTCGCACAAGTCTGTCAGAATCATGGATGGCGGC
The DNA here is from genome assembly GCA_005778115.1 of Planctomyces sp. Taxonomy (GTDB): domain Bacteria; phylum Planctomycetota; class Planctomycetia; order Planctomycetales; family Planctomycetaceae; genus SXKJ01. The sequence goes on from SXKJ01000040.1 coordinate 21,094, forward strand.
TGATGCATCTCAGCACAGACTACGTCTATGGGGGCAATTCCAATCCTGCAGCCCGGCCGTGGAAGGAGTCCGACAAACCGCATCCAAGCGACGCTTACGCCAACAGCAAGTTTACCGGCGAGCTCTTCGTCGAAGCCGAGTGTTCGCGGCATATCATCGTGCGGACCTGCGGGCTGTATGGGCTTGCGGCTCTGCGCGGAGCCGGCAAGGGGAACTTCGTGGAGACGATGCTGCGACTCGGCCGAGTTCGCAAGCAGCTTCGAGTCGTGGACGATCAACGCTGCACTCCGACTGCAACGGTGGACTTGGCCGACTCGCTGGTGCGGTTGATCGAGACCGACGCTTTCGGACTTTACCACGCGACGAATTCCGGCAGTCTGAGTTGGTGTGAGTTCGCACGAGAGATCTTCCGGCTGGCGAAGATGGACATCGAAGTCATCCCGATCACGACGGCGGAATTCGGAGCCAAGGCGACCCGGCCAGCCTTCAGTGTGCTCGATGGCGGCAAGCTGGCGAGCGCCATCGGTGGCCCGCTCCCCGACTGGCACGAGGCTCTCGCAAGATATCTCGCCAGTCGCACCGAGATCGTTTGATGAGAGCGGTCTGGACTGCTGGCGAGCATCGTGCCGCGTGGGTATTCTCCCGCTCGAACCCCGTCCCTTCTCTCAGGAGCACTATCTATGACTACTCCACTGCAATCCCTGATCGCTTCCGGTACGAAACTTTGGCTCGACAGCATCGACCCCGATTTGGTGAAGATCAATCGCCAGCAAGGGGCCTCCGGAGCCACCTCGAATCCCATCATTGTTTCCGACCTCATCAAGACCGGCCGGTTCGATGACCGGATCGTCGCCCTGATCAAAGAAGGATTGGATGACGAAGCCATCGCGTGGCAAGTCACCGACCAATTGGTGAAGGGTGCCCAAGAAGTGTTCGCGCCGGTGTGGGCTGACACGCGCGGCAATGACGGCTATGTGTCGTTCGAGTTGGACCCGTTGCTGGAAGACGCGGCATGTACTTTGAGCCTCGCCGAGAAGAGCGCGAAGTACATCGAACTCGGCAAGAAGTGGGCGGCCGGGCACACCAACAGGATGATCAAAGTCCCCGCCACGCCCGGCGGACTGGGTGCCTTGGAAGAATTGTGTGCGGCCGGCATCACGCTGAACGTCACGCTGATCTTCTCGCATCGCCAGTACCTGCTGGCTCGCGACGCGGTGTGGCGCGGTGCTCAACGACGCAAATCGCTCGACCAATTCAAATCGGTCTTCAGCATCTTCGTGAGCCGCATCGACGTCTACACGAAGCAAAAGGTGTCTCAACTTTCCGCCGCCGCTCAAGGGCAGGTGGGCATCCTCAATGTGAAACGCATCTGGCAAGACAATGAGAAGTGGTGGGCTGAGAAAAAGCTGCCGCTCAAGCAAGAGCTCATCTTCGCCAGCACCGGCACCAAAGATCCCAAAGAGTCTCCGGATCGCTACGTCGCGGCTTTGGCCGGTTCGGACATTCAAACCAATCCGCCCGGCACGAATGCCGCCGTGCAGAATCTGACGGGCACGACCTATTCGCGCACGATCGACAAGTTCCCGCCCGCGGAAGTTGTCGCCGAGATCGACCGCGAGGTCGATTTCGCGAAGCTCGAAGAGACGTTGATGTTCGAAGGCTTGGCGAAGTTTGCCGACCCGCACAAAGCGCTGATCAAGCTGATCGCCGACAAACGCAAGAGCCTGTAACGATTAAAGGCTTTCTCAACCGAACCGCGACCGTCCCTGACGGTCGCGGTTTTTTTGTCGATCCGTTTACGACGAGCACTCCGCCAAAGCCATTTCGGCCAAGCGTTGCAGTTGCGCCCGCTGCTTCAGCGACAGGATCGAGCAGAACTCGCAGCCGGCGATGTAGCACTCTTCGGGAGTGCTCTCGACCCACATGATCTGTGCAGTCACGTTGAAGCCGCCGTGGAACTCGGACGTGACTTCGACCAGCAGTTGTTCGTTCTTACGGACTGGCTGGTCCAGAACGACTCTCATACCGGTCAGAGAGGCTTCCATCACGTCGCCGTCGATAACGTCCGGCCCGTCGTCGGCCGCTCGCAGAAAGCGAACCCCGGCTGCGACTGGGAAGCGGGGTGAATCGCGGCGTTCGGTTTCGCGACGTTCGAGATTAAGGCGTGCAAAGGTGAAGCGGCGCAGCGGTGGTTGACGTCGTTCGTTCATGGCCGACGGGTACTTTCCGAGGAGAGAGTTCATCAGGCCGCCAATGCCGATGCGAATTAGGTCCAAAATTAAATAGGTCGCGATTTCGACAGCGTCAAACACTTTCTGATCGAGTCGCCCAGCAGTGCGGGAAATCGGCCGGTAGCGACGAGCTGATGCCAATTCGCTCAGCAAAACGTTGCTGTTTCGCGACGACGCGATGCCATGACGAAACGGCGACACCAGTCTTCGAGCCGTGACGTTGAGCAATCACTCGGCATGATTTGGCTTGATCCGTGGCCCGGCTCTGCCATCCGTGGGCAATCAGAATTTCGGGGACTGCCCGCGGATAGCAGAGCCGGTCTGCGGGTGAAGAAGTCCAATCAATTTCTAAGAAAGACCATACAACGGATCGCACTTGTTGTGCAGATGCGCGAGCAGCGCGCGATGCGAGAGCGGTTGGCCGGTGACTCTTTGAACCAACTGACCGGCGCGGAGTTGCTTGCCGCGCGAGTGGATGTTCTTTCGCAGCCAGTCGAGTAGCGGCCGGAATTCGCCGCGGGCGAACAGAGCGGACAAGTCCCCCAGATCGCGTTGAGCGGCCTCGAAAAACTGCGCAGCGTACATGTTGCCCAGCGCGTAGGTCGGGAAATAACCGAACAAGCCAGCACTCCAGTGGATGTCTTGCAGGCAACCGTGAGCGTCGTCCGGCGGCGTCAGCCCGAAATAGCGTGAGAACGTCTCGTTCCATACGCCCGGCACATCGGCCGGTTGCAGGTCGCCAGAGATCAGCGGTTGTTCGAGGTCAAACCGCAGCATGATGTGCAGGTTGTAGGTGACCTCGTCCGCTTCGACGCGAATGAAGGACGGACGGACGTCGTTGATCGCGGCGTACCAGTCGTCGAGACTGACTTCCGTGAGCGCCTCTGGAAATGCTTGTTGAGCCGCACCGAAGAAATGTTGCCAGAATGCTCGGCTGCGGCCGACGAAATTCTCCCACAGTCGCGATTGCGATTCGTGAATACCCAACGAAACGGCATCCCCCATCGGACTACCGAACGCGGCCGGATCGACTCCTTGCTCATACAACCCGTGCCCCGCTTCGTGCATCACGCCGAAGAACGCTCCGGGAAAGTGGTGCTCGTTGTAGCGAGTCGTCAGCCGGCAATCGCCCGGCCCCATGCTGCTGCAAAACGGATGCGCGGCGATGTCCAGCCGGCCGGCCTCGAAGTCGAACCCAATCGCCCTCGCGGCGGATTCGGCAAAGTGCTTCTGATCCTCGGTCCGAAATCGTTGCGTCAGCAACTCGACCTTCGGACGTAGAGAACTCTGTTTAATCGCGGCGACGAGCGGAACCAGTTCTTCCCTCAGCGGCGCGAATGCGGCTGCGATCTCTTGGGAAGAGGCTCCCGGTTCGAACTCATCCAACAAGGCGTCGTAGGGAACACCGCCCGAATAGCCGAGTGCTTCCGCTTGCTCTCTTTTCAGCGCGACCATCTTTTCGAGCCACGGCTGGAACTCGGCAAAGCTCGATTTCTTTCGTGCCGACACCCACGCCGACTGCGCGAGAGTCGTCGTACGCGACAACTCTTCGACCAGCGTTCGCGGCAATTTCGTGTTGCGATCGTAGCTGTGCCGAGCTTCCCGCACGTTGACCGCCAGCACCGACTCCGCGTCTCCCAGCGAGCCGCTTTGTTCGAGTTCCGTCAACAGCTCGCCAATACGCGGCGACGTCGAACGATCGTGCGTCAATCCGGCCAGCAACGCCAGTTGCTCGGCCCGATGCGCCGACCCGGCCTGAGGCAGATAGGTCTGCTCATCCCAACCCAGCAAACTCGCACACGAGTTGAGCACCGCCGCCTCACGCAGCAATTTCAGCAACTCTTGGTAACTGGTTTCGATCTTGGGCATTGAGTTCGTCCTTTCGGCAACCGTTTGGTCTGTTTCGTCGGGATGCACTTCTGTTTTTTCGGCATTCACTTTTTGCACGAGCACCAAAGGTGCGTGACTCGATAGCCCAGGCCAACGGCCTGCGTAACGTTTTGACGACATGCATTCAGCCCCAACGGGCAACGCCGTGAACGATTTGGCGTCGAAGAAAGTGGGGTTTCAGAAACGAAGGAGAGAAAAGAAAAGCCAGATTCCTAACAGGACCAACTGAAAACGCTTCAGTCAGAAAGGAATCTGGCTCATGGAT
>SXKJ01000456.1 GCA_005778115.1 Planctomyces sp.
GAAAAATCGAGGACAAACGGCAACACACCCTGTAAACTCATGCCCGGCCTCCCTGCGGCGTTGAAGTGCTGATGTCACAACACCTTCTACGCCCTCGCGGGCCGCTTCATTGGATACGCATGAATAATGTGGGCTAGCCCAGGTTCGAGCGAAATTCACCGGGGCTAGCGCCCTGCGGCTCATTTCGTGAACCTCAATTCTTAGTCGTGACAGAGCACTATCGCCATTCCGCTCAATCCGACTTTCATTGGTTGTCAGTCCCGCTCGCCTGTCTCATTCGGGGACGCGCGGGATATAATTTGGTGGTGGCTGGTCTTAACTGGCACCAACGTTGTGGAGATTTGGATGACGTGTGAAGCGGATGCCTTGTGGATGCACTCGCGCGAGGGGTGGCTGTTGGTTCGCTGGCCGGAAGGCGAAGTGCTGGCGGCGAATCGTCAGGCCAGCAGCCTGTGCGGCCAGTCCACCGAGCAGATCGTCGGGAGACCGTGGTGGGAACTGCTTGAAGTGGAATCAACCCGGCGGCTGACGGATTGGATCGCGCAATGGCGGCGCGGCGCGGCTCCGGCGGAACGCACGGGCTTGTGGCTGCACCGAGCGGACCATGCGAAGACGCCAATCACGTTACGCGCGGTGCGAATCGAGAACGCCGCCAGCGGTGAGACTCAACACTTCTTGGTGTTCGATGACCGTCGCGAACCGCAGGCGTTGGCCGAACGGCTCGACCATGCGGAGGTTCGTCTGGAGGACACGCAGCGGGTGGCTCGGCTGGGTTGGTGGGAATGGGATGTCCCGCGCGATGCGATCGCGTGGTCGGATTCGCTGTTCGAGATCATGGGAATTCCGTCGGGCGAATTCGGCGGTACGTTGGAGGCGTTTCTGCAAAACGTGCATCCGGAAGAGCGGTCTCGCGTGAGCGAACAGTTTTCCGGGACGCTGTCGCGCGGCGAGCCATTCATCAGCGAATTCCGCACGCTTTGGAAAGATGGCACGGTACGACACCTGCGGACGCAGGCCAAAGTCTCGCGCGACGAGGAGGACCGGCTGATCCGGCTGTACGGCACTTGCCAGGACGTGACCGAGCGAATGTTGGCCCTGCTCGAACTGGCCGCCAGCGAGCAGAAATATCGTGACCTCGTCGAGACCTCGAACGAATTGATTTGGTCGGTCGATCTGCAAGGCCGGCTGACGTTCGTGAATCCGGCCGTCACCGAAATCTATGGCTATGAGCCAGAAGAAGTTCTCGGCCAAGTCTTCAGCATTCTGCTGCCGCCGGAACAAATCCCGCACGACTGGAAGGTGTTCGAAGCAGTACTCGCCGGTCAGCGGTTGTTCGATTACGAAACTGTGCATGTGCGCAACGATGGTCGGCGAATTGACCTCAGATTCAACGCCATTGCGATGCGCGACGCCGAGGGACGTGTCATCGGCACGACCGGGACCGCCATCGACATCACCGAACGCAAGCGGCAACAAGAATTGCTTCAAGAACGGGAAAGCTGGTTTCGCACGATCTTCGAAAACGCGCCGCAATGTCTGATGATTCTGTCTCCTGACGGCAAGTTACTCGACATCAACCCGACCGGGCGTTTGATTTTCGAGGCGGACGCGGCCGAGCACTTGCTGGGTCGCGAGGTCAGCGAATGGCTCGCGCCACCGTCGCGGTTCGTGTTTGGAAAAGTGGTGGAGGCGGTTCGCGAAGGAGCCGCTCGGTCGTGGCACGCTCAGACTCAGGGCGAGAAGAATTCACGCGGCTGGCTGGAAGGACAAATGGTTCCGCTGCGCGACGCCAATGGCCAGGTCATCCGACTGCTGGCCGCGGCTCAAGATGTCACCGCACGCCGGAAAGCCGATGCGCTGCGTGAAGGTGAACAGCAGGTTTTGGAAGAGATCGCTTCCGGACGCGACCTGCCCACCGCTCTGCGAACGGTCATCAAGATGTTGGAGAGCCAACTCCCCGGCGCGTTGTGCGCGATCCTGCTGCTGAAGGAAGACGAACCGCGATTGATGGTCTCGGCCTCGTCGCCGATGCCGGAAGGAATCAGCCGGCGACTGTCTCAGGTGCCGGTGCTGGCCGGCTCGCCATCGTTTGCCGACGCCGTGGCCAGTGGTCAACGGCGGATTGTCGAAGACACGACCACCGATCCGTCCTGGCGGGAACTCCGCACGTTGGCGGATCGCTTTCAACTCCGCTCCTGCTGGTCGCAACCGATTCGTGGGTTCAGCCACGACGTGCTGGGTGTGCTGTCGATCTTCTTTCTCTGGCCACGCTCGCCCGGCAGTGTGGAACTGCAACTGCTCGAGACCGGCGCGTACCTGGCTGGCATCGCGATTCACCGCACGCGTGCCGAACAGGCTCTACGTGACAGCGAAAAACGGTTCCGTACGTTGTTCGAGCACTCGCCCGATTCAATCTTCGTCGAATCGCTGACCGGCATCGTGCTGGACGTGAACCCCGCCGCGTGCGAGTTACACGGACTGCCTCGCGAGAAGTTGATTGGCAAGCATGTCCTGGAACTGGTTCCGCCGCATGATCGCGACAAAGTGCGACGCGACTTTCCCAGAATTGCTACCGGAGAACTGCGGCAGTTCGAGGGCCTCAGTTATCACTCCCAAGGTGACGAAGTCCCCGTCAGCGTGCATGTCAACAAGACGGAGTATGCGTTTCAGCCGGCGCTCTTGCTGCACGTCCGGGACATCACCGAACGCAAACGAGCCGAAGAGAAGGCCCTCGAAGCCCAGTCACAACTGGCACATGTCGGACGCCTCAGCCTCATGGGCGAACTGATGGCGGGAATCTCGCACGAGATCAATCAGCCGCTGTTCGCCATCGCCAACTTCGCCAAGGCGTGCGAGAAAACGCTCACCGACGGCAAGCTCGATCAGATCGACAAAGTGCTGGAATGGACTCTCAAGATCGGCCAGCAGGCCAATCGAGCGGGTGAGATCATTCGCCGTATGCGCGACTTCAGCCGCAAATCGACTCCGCATCACTCCACCGTCGCCGTCGCCGACATGATCCACGAGGCCATCGAACTCGTCGCCTCGGAAACCAAGTCGCAACACATCGCTTTGACTTACGACCTGCAACCGGACGGACTACAAGTTCTTGCGGATCGTATTCAGATCGAGCAAACATTGGTCAACCTGCTCCGCAATGCCTACCGCGCGCTGGCCGAGAACGCACTCGACGACCAGCGCGTGTCCATCCGCACGGAACTGAGCGGCGATTTTCTGCAGGTCTCCGTCCGCGATAACGGTCACGGCTTCAAACGGGTCACTCCCGATGAAATTTTCAATCCGTTCTTCACCACGAAACCGGACGGCCTAGGCCTGGGCCTGACGATCAGCCGCTCGATCATCGAAGCCCACCGCGGCCAGCTATGGGCGGAACAAAATGCCGATTGCGGCGCGACGTTCCTCTTCACGCTTCCACTGAGAGACGGGGACTGATCAGGGCTGACCATTTTGTGAATTTGGGTGGCACGTCCTGACCATCGGGAAGGACGTGGGAATGGTGATCTCCCTTGAAAACTACGCCCTTCCCAATGGTCAGGGTCGTACCACCCGCGCCAGCAAACTCAACTCAAATCGAACGTCTCGCCGGACGTGAGCCTGCCGGCAATCAGGGTGGCGTTCATTTCGACGTGGGCTAAACTCTGATTCAACATCATTTCATCCACTTTCCAGCGAAAGCATCACACTTGACCGCCGCGACTGATCCCGCCGCTCCGCCGGCACTTTTGAATCTGCATGGCACCCCCGTCGCCGATACGTTCGCCGAAGCGTTCCCGATCACGGGCACGAGATTGATCATCACCGCCGCGACGGAAGCGTGGGCACGCACGGCGGCCAGCGAACTCTGTGGCTTCGCCACCAGTGTCATCGCCTGCGACTGTGAAGCCGCCCTCGAACGCGCAATCGCCGCTGACGACACGCCCGATGGGCGAACAGGAGTCAGCGTGCTGCTGTTCGCCTTCAGTCGTGACGCACTTCAAAAAGCGGTGACCGAACGAGTCGGCCAGTGCGTGTTGACCTGCCCGACGACCGCCTGCTACGACGGGCTGCCGGGAACTCCACGCGACAAACAAATCGTCGTCGGCGGCCAACTCCGATTCTTCGGCGACGGTTTTCAAGCCTCCAAGAAACTCGGTACTCGTCGCTTCTGGCGCATTCCGGTCATGGATGGCGAGTTTGTCTGCGAAGACCGCATTGGCACGATCAAAGGAGTCGCCGGCGGCAACTTGTTGTTGTGCGCGGCCAATCAAACTCAAGCGTTGCTCGCCGCAGAATCCGCGGCCAATGCGATGCGCGAAGTCGCCGACGTCGTCTTACCGTTCCCCGGCGGCATCGTTCGAGCCGGCAGCAAAATTGGCTCGCGCTACAAGAAACTGAAAGCCAGCACCAACGATGCCTATTGCCCAACGCTGACGGTCGTGACGACCAGCAACCTCCCGCCCGGCACCGGAGCGGTCTACGAACTGGTGATCGACGGCCTCTCCGCCGACGCGGTTCGCGCGGCGATGCGAGCCGGTTTGCACGCCGCCGCACGCTGTTCCGGCCTGACGCTGATCACCGCCGGCAACTACGGCGGCAAGTTGGGACCGCATCACTATTACTTGCGTGAATTGCTGTGACATCGAAAGAGAACATTCCCTCTGCGTTCATTTTTCGCCCTTCATTTTTTGCCAGCCTCGCTGGGGTTCGGAACAAGCTGGCAAAAAATGAAGGGCGAAAAATGAAGACCAATGGATCGAGTCCGTATGACGGATCACAGCACGAACTTACCGAGCGCCCCCGCGATCGAAGCCCAAGCGGTGCGACGGTTCGCGATGCTGCTGATCGTCGTCGTCGCGTCAGCGATGTCGTTCACACACATCGTGCAAGCTCCGGCGTTGCAGTCGGCGAATGATCGTTCACGCTGGGAGACTGTCTGGTCGCTGGTCGAACGAAGGACGTTTCAAATCGACGAGATCGACGCCGCACCCGGATGGGGCACAATCGACAAGGTGCGACACGAGGGTCATTTTTATTCGTCAAAGCCGCCGCTGCAGAGCGCGCTGGTCGCCGGAGTTTACTGGGGCGTCAAACGGCTTACCGGCTGGAACCTGTCCGACAACACGGCGGAGGTCTCACGCCTGATCCTGCTGATCGTCAACTGGCTGCCGCAAGTCCTCTCACTGATCGTCATCGCAATGCTGGTGGAGCGTTATGCTCGGCATGATTTCGGCAAGCTGTTCGTGCTGGCCGTTGCGAGTTGGGCGACGCTGCTCGGCCCGTTCACGTCGTCGCTTAACAATCATTTGCCCGCCGCGATCTGTGTTGTGCTGGCGATGTACCCGCTGTTGCGTGTCATCACGGACGGCGAACATCGCAAAAGATACTTTGCACTGGCGGGCTTCTTCGCGGGGGCCACATTCACGTTCGAGCTTCCCGCCGCGCTGCTGGTCGTGGTGTTTGGAGCGTTGTTGCTCAAGGCCAATCCGAAACGAACGCTGACTGTGTTTGTTCCGGCGGCGTTGATCCCGATCATCGCGTTCGTGGCGTTGAACTGTGTCGTGACCGGTACTCTGTTGCCGTTCTATTCTAGTTACGGCAGTGACAAATACGTCTACGAGCACGAAGGCATTCCGAGCTATTGGTCGCATCCGCAAGGCTTGGATCGCAACCTGGACACGCCGCTGATGTACTTCGTGCATTGCACGATCGGCCATCACGGCTTGTTGTCGCTGACTCCCGTGTGGCTGTTGACGTTGGTCGGCTGGTTCGGCTGGCGTCGCTGGCCGGAGTACCGGCAGCGCACGATGTTGGTTGTCGGTGCGGGACTGACGGCGGTGGTTCTCGGCTTCTACCTGTCTCGGACACAGAACTACAACTACGGCGGCAACAGCATCGCGCTGCGCTGGATGTTGTGGCTCTCGCCGTTGTGGATGTTCGCGATGATCCCCGTCTTCGATGCGTGGGGCTCGCGTCGTGGCTTTCAGATGCTCTCGTCATGCCTGCTCGCCGCGTCGGTTGTTTCGGCCAGCCTGCCGGGCAGCAATCCCTGGCAATCCACTTGGCTATTGTCGTTGATGGAGCGATGGAAATGGGTCGATCCCCCCGAACCACCACCGCCGTTCGAGTTCAACCATTCGCTGTGGTCGTGGTTTCCAAAACTGGGGGAACCCTCCGTTGAGACAAGTGCCAGTGTAAAATTTGTTGGCACAGGTTCTAGGCTGCTGGGAATGGTGGGGGACGCTCCCGTTGCTGGCGAGATTTCATTGACGCTGGAAACGTTGAAACAGGTCAGTCAGGGGACGCAATCGGTAAACCTTCGTTGGAGTCACATTGACCACCCACTACGAGACGCCTTGCCCCCGACTCCTTTCACGTACGTCAACATCGATGTCAAAGCGTTTAACGCCGGTAAAAAGTCGTCGGAGTACTTGAAGACTTCCGATGGAGATGAGCTATCGCCAAGTGACCTGATCGTTGCACAACGACTCGTCACCGGCCTGCCACAGTCGGTGGAATACAAGCCGGGACACATTCGCTATCTCATAACACCACTGCGCCCCAAGCGAGCGTTTCGTTGTCAGCGCGCCGCTGCGCAGGTTTGGTTCCAACCGAAGCATGCGGATCATGAACTGCGTTATCGAGTCGACTTGTGGTTGTGCGATGAGATTCCATTCGGTGTCGCGCAGATCGAGATCACGATCACTGATCCATCGAACGGCCAGATGCTGACCTTTCAACGACTGACGGCAGTCGAGGCGTCTCCATTTCCTTCGCCGAAGTCTTCCAAGCCACATTGATCGTCACGAAAAAACCGCCAAATTTCTCCGGGAAAATCGCAATTCGTCACGGTTGCGGTGGTTGATTTCACGGAAAGGCACCGCTAATTTTCGGCCCGTTCGCGAGGTTCATCGCGAGATTCAGCAGGCTTTTCAGCCGAATCACGTCGGGCACAAAAACATCTGAAGCGTTGCGTGGCCCGGATCCTGTTTGTCACCGCTCTGTTTGAAAGGGAGTCACAATGGCGGCACCGAAATCGATCTCGAAGTCTGACATTCTCAACAAGCTGGCCGAAGCTTCGGAGTTGAACCGAAAGCAAGTCTCGGCTGTGCTCGACGCGCTGACGGCTCTGGTCGCCAGCCAAATCGGCAAGAAGGGATCAGGCATCATCGCCATCCCCGGCTTGCTGAAGATCGTCCGCATCTCGAAGCCGGCAACCAAGGCCAAGAAGGGCGTACCCAACCCGTTCAAGCCGGGTGAGCTGATGGACGTCCCGGCCAAGCCGGCCAAGAACGTCGTCAAGGTGCGTCCGCTCAAGTCCCTCAAGGACATGGTTCAGTAATCGACTGTTCCAAAGCGAATTGCAAAACACAAAAGCCCGGCTGCCTAATTGGCGGCCGGGTTTTTTGTGTTGCTCATTGAGGTTAAGCCGCGCTGGTCATTGCGTCTGTCATTGCTGGCGGCGCTGTTCGGCCGCGACGGAGCCGCTCGGCCATCGGCAGGTCGTCGAGCGATTGCAGGCCATAAAGCTCCAGAAACTTGCGCGTCGTCTCGTACAAGAATGGGCGGCCGAGCGAGTCATCTTCACCCGCGATGCGGACCAGTTCACGCTCCATCAACTGCTTGAGCATCTCGGCCGATTGCACGCCGCGAACGGCTTCGAGATCCGCTCGCGTCAACGGTTGCCGGTAAGCGACGATCGCCAGCGTTTCAAGCATCGGCGGCGTCAGCTTGAGCGCCGCCTGGCGCTGATGCAGTTTGTCGAGCCAGTAGACGAATTCGCGACGTGTCAGCAGACGGACGCCGGTGGCCACCGATTCGATTCGAAACGTGGAGTCACTCGTGTCGTACGCTTGGTTCAATCGGTTGATCAAAGACTGAGCTTCATCCGCATCCGCCAACGTCGCCAGTTGCACCAGCCGTTTGATTGGCAGCGGCTCATCAGCCACGAACAACACAGCCTCCAACCGAGCCATCTTCGGTGTGCGCCGGGTGAGATCGACGCCGCTGGTCGAATTCGCATCGCCGCTCGATTCGCGGTTCGTCGCGAAGAAGTTCCAAACGAAGCCGCTCGCCGGCACAGAGTGCGTTCGGCGGGCGCCCAGCCCAAACGAGGAATTCGGAAGGGGGGAGAAATGCAGACGAAGGCTCATCATCCCGACCTTAATTATCGTCTCGGCATCCACTCATCGATCTGCCGCAGAACGGCGGCGACGGCGAGCAGCGGTTCCTTGGCTTCGGCTTCAAAGCGGCGTGTGATGCGTGTGTCGCGATCGGGTGTGAACTCACAAGCGAAATAAAACTCGCCGAGTTGTCGGCCCGGTTCGAGACGAAATTCCTGGATGCCGAGTTCATTCAATTGCCGCACCGCGTCGCGCCAAGTCAGCCCTTGGTCAGAAGACTCAGGCGACCGGGGCGGCGTTAGCCCCCCGGTCCTAGGCGAACTCACCGGGGAACTGACGCCGCCCCGCTCGCCATTGGATTTCATATTCGGTCGCGCCGCGAAGATGTCCGCAGCTTGATCCTCGGCGGTGGTCTGCGTCAGCCAAGTGTCCGCACCCTGCGCCGTCTCGATGAACTTGGTCTCGCGCCCGGACGACTCACCGCGCAAAGGACGGCTGTCGCGCGGGACGGATTTCGCGGACCGAAAGAGATCGTCGATTCGCTCGTCCTCGCGTGACGCTGCATCGCGCGATGATTTCTCAGAGGCCAATCCTGTTGCCGCTGCGGACTCGCCAACGCCATGCGAGCGGCGTGTCGTCGCAGGTCGCCCGGCATCGTCGCTGGCCGACGACGCGATCACCGGCACGAACTGCGGGACTCCAAAGATCGCCATCAGCGGAACGCCGAGTAGCGGCACCAAGAACACCAACGTCGAAAGCGAACTGCCAGATTGAGAGCGCATCCTTGCGAATCTCCCGTTCGATCGGCCGCAGCCGAAGACTGTGTGTCGCACCTCACGTCCTGCGAGGTTGAAGCGACGCTGGGACTGTAGGCCGATTCGTGAAATCGTCTCAACGGCAGTTTTCGCCGATTTGCCCTGTCGAGGAGTTTGGCTCGTTAGTACAAACCCGCCGCGAAACATTTCGGGTCGCATCGCCAGCAACGCTTGCGGACCTGTCGTCGCGAACGAATTCCATCCCCGCAGGTGACACCTCGTGAAGTCCACTGGTCGCTCGTCCCGATACGAACTGCGGTGAAGCAGGTTTGGCCCTGTCGCCAAACCGCGTGGTGGTCGCCAGTCGGAGACTTGTGCCCGCCGCGCCGCCCACTAGCCTCCGCTGCTTGTCGAGACGCTCTCCAGGACGGAAGCACCTCGCGTGCTGATTACAAAAGGAATTGATTAAGAATGAGTCGTCCCTCCACGAGTTCAGTTCGTCGTGACTTTTTGAAACACACCGTCGCCTTCTCCGCAGGCCTGTTGCTGCCGAGTTGGGCCGTTGCTGCTGACGTTCCCAAGACCGCGAAACGCAACGACGCGACCACCGGCGATACCCAAAAGGTCGGGGCCGCGATCAAGTTGACCAAAGAAGTCCAAGAGAATCTGAAGAAGATCAAGGACTACGAAGCCACCTTCACCAAGAAGGAAGTCGTCGGCCGCAAATTGATTCAGTCGGAAATGTACGTGAAGTTCCGCGAGGAGCCCTTCAGCGTTTACATCAAGTACCTCAACCCGCACGCCGGTCGCGAAGTCATTTACGTCGCGGGCCGCAACAAGGACAAGCTGCTGGCTCACGGCGAAGGGATCACTTCCATCGTCGGCACCATCAAGCTCAAGCCGGACAGCAAAGACGCCCTGGAAGAAAACCGTTATCCGATCACGATGTTCGGTATGTCGAACCTGGTCTCGACGCTGATGGCACAATGGCAGGAAGACGAAAAGCACGACGACTGCGTCGTGAAGTTCTTCCCCAACGCGAAGCTCGACAAAGTGGACTGCAAAGTGGTCGAGACGAGCTATGCCAAGCAAGTCCCGCACGCGAAGTTCCACATGAGCCGCATGTATATTGCGAAGGAAACCGGCCTGCCGGTGCGTGTCGAGCAATTCGGCTTCCCAGCGACCGCAGGGGCCGATGCTCCGGTCATTGAGGAATACACCTACTCGAACGTGAAGACCAACCTGGGCTTCAGCGACATCGACTTCGACACCGCCAACAAGGCATACGGCTACTAAATCGATGCCGAAGAAACGTCCGCAGATTCTCAGCCCGGCGAGCATGCTCGCCGGGCTTTTTCATTGGCGGCCTGCCACTAAACTCCCCGGCCTCCACCTACGACCGAGGCCGACGTGACACGCATCTTTTTAACTCTCGCTTCTGTCAGCACGCTTTTGCTACTGACGGTGTTTGGCCTGGGACTCAACATCGGCGACCCGCGCACGTTGGAGTCGCAGCCGCTCGTTTCCTGGCATCTGATGCTCGCATTGACGGGCCTTGTCGCCGCTACGTTGGTCCATGCGCTCGTGCTGACCTACTTCATGGGGACCGGCCGCTGGATGGAGGATGTCACGAAGGCATATCAACTTGAAAGCCATTGGCGAATCGAATCCCAGCGGCTGAAGTATGGCGTCCTCCCCTGGATGACCGGCTGCCTGTTGCTGCTGTTGACGACCATTGGTTTCGGAGCGGCCGCCGATCCCGCCGCACGTCTGGGTTTCTCCGGGGCGGCCGGGTTATCTGCCAGCACATGGCATTTGCTCGTCGCGCTCGTCACCGTCAGCCTCAACATCATCGCGAACATTCGCGAGTTTCAGGCTCTCGAACGCAACGGCCAACTGGTCAGCGAAGTCGTCGCCAAGGTCCGCGAGATCCGCATCGCTCGCGGCTTGCCCGTGTAGGTCAGCCTTTCCAGGCTGACCCGAATTTCGTTAGACGTTGATGTCAGCGAATCACCCGTCATTCAGGAACGACAGTCAGCCTGGAAAGGCTGACCTACTTTGCCAGTGAGGGCAGCATGTCAGAAGCGGTCATCGTCGGAGGGGTACGGACACCGTTCGTGAAAGCCGGAGCCGCGTTCAATCAGCTTCCGGCTCAGGAGCTCGGAAGGCTCGCGGTCAGAGAGTTGTTCGAACGAGCAAACCTCGATCCCGCTCGCGTGGACGAGTTGATCTGTGGCGGCGTCGCCAGTCCGGTCGACGCCGCCAATGTCGGCCGGGTCATCGCGCTGCGAGCTGGCATCCCGCGCGAAAAAATTGCGCACACCGTTCACCGTAACTGCGCCAGCGGCTTTGAATGTGTCACGCAAGCCTTCGACCGCGTGGTCTCTGGCCGAGCGAAATGTGTCGTCGCCGTCGGCGTCGATTCGATGAGCCATATCCCGCTCTTCTATCCTAAGCGATTCGCCGACAAGTTGCTGCAACTGAGCACCGCGAAGTCGGCGTGGCAAAAGCTGAAGACACTCGCCTCGTTTCGGCTCAGCGACTTGACACCGCAAATCGGCATCAAGCTGGGCCTGACCGATCCCGTCACCGGCCTGCTGATGGGGGACACGGCCGAGAAGTTGGCTCGCGAGTTTCACATCACGCGAGAAGAGCAGGACCAATTCGCGCTCCGCAGTCATCAGCGTGCGGCCGAGGCTTGGAAAGAGAATCGACTCGCCTCGGAAGTGATGACCGTCTACGTCGATGATCGCGACGGAGGCGTCAAAGCGATCTCGCAAGACATCGGCTTTCGAGCGGATCAATCGCAGGAAGCGTTGGCCAAAATGAAACCGTACTTCGACCGCCGCTGGGGCAGCGTGACGATTGGTAACTCGTGTCAAATCACCGACGGAGCCGCCGCACTGCTGATCGTCGAAGCGAACACCGCTCGCGAATGGGGACTGACGCCGATCGGCCGCATCCGCGATTACGCCTACGCCGGCTGCGATCCGGCCCGCATGGGCCTTGGTCCGGTCTTCGCCACGTCACGAGTCTTGCAGCAAGCCGGCCTCAAGCTGAGCGACATGCAGTTGATCGAACTCAACGAAGCGTTCGCCGCTCAAGCCATCGCCTGCCTGCGTGGGTTTGAGTCGCCGTCCCCCGCGTGCGATCTCTCACCACTCGGCACGATCGACCTCGACCGGTTCAACGTCAACGGCGGAGCGATCGCACTCGGACATCCGGTCGGAGCGACAGGCACGCGATTGATCCTCACATTGCTGCACGAACTCCGTCGCCGCCATTTGTCATGCGGACTGGCCACGCTCTGCATCGGTGGCGGCCAAGGTGGAGCGGTGGTCGCCGAAGCCATGTAACTCTTGCTTTGCGGCCTCTGCGAGCTTGGTGTTTCAAAAACAGTTTTTTGAAAACACCAAGCTCGCGGAGATCGCGAAGAGAGAACAACGAACTGGAGAACGAATCATGTCCATCGCACAGCCTCAAGAACCCTGTGTGAGTGATACCCTGTTGATACCTGACGCATTGATGTGGCACGCCCAACTCAGTACCGATGGTTTACTGCGAGTTCGGATCGACCGGCGCGACAAGTCGGCGAATGCACTCTCGAAGGCGATGTTGGAAGAACTCGAACGGCTCGTCGCCGAGATCAAGCGGCAGCCGAAGATTCGCGGCGTGATGTTCTACAGCGGCAAATCGGGGAACTTCATCGTCGGCGCGGACGTGACGGAAATGAAGTCGATGACCGGCGGAACCGAAGCCGCCGAGCTGTCCAAGCTGGGGCAGCGTGTGTTCGAACAACTCGAAGCGCTGCCTGTGCCGACGGTCGCGTTGATTTCGGGAGCGTGCCTTGGCGGTGGGCTCGAATTCGCGATGTCGTGCCGATATCGCATCGCGGACGATCATGTGAAGACGTTGCTCGGCCTGCCGGAGGTGAAGCTGGGATTGATCCCCGGCTGGGGCGGGACCGTGCGACTGCCGAAGTTGGTCGGGTTGCTGGAGGCTCTGCCGATGATCCTCACCGGCCGCATGATGAGCGGCCGGCAAGCTCGGTCGAAGGGACTGGTGCATGACATGGTGCCCGTCGAGGCATTGCCATTCGTGGGCGAGCATTTGCTGCACACGGTCATGAAGTTGGGATCGGCAAGCACGATCTTCAAACGACCGAAGCGGCCGCTGGCGGCACGGCTGACCGAAGCGTTTCCGCCGCTGCGGAATTTCGCGTTTCGGAAAGCGGAAGGAAAAGTGCGACACGAAACGAAGGGGCATTACCCGGCTCCGCTTGCTGCCGTCGAAGCACTGCGTGTGGGATTTCGCCAGTCCTCAGCAGTTGGTTTCGCAGCGGAGTCCGCGGCGATCGGACGTCTCGCCTACGATCCGGTCACGCGCGAATGCCTGAGACTGTTTTTCCTGCAAGAAGACGCGAAGAAGTTCGACTCGGCAGCCGTACCGCGGCCGTCAGGGAGCGATACGGAATCCACGACAGCAATCACCGACGCCGCCGTCCTCGGCGCGGGAGCGATGGGAGCAGGCATCGCACTGCTGATGGCTCAGAAGGGCATCTGGACTCGGCTGAAGGACATCAAGCCGGAGTTCCTTGCCAAGGGAATCGCGACCGCACGAAAGCTCATCAAGTCTGATCTTCTTCGGAAACGCATCTCGCAATTGCAGGCCAGTGACACGCTCGACCGCTTGCGGCCGACGACCGATTACGCCGGTTTGAAGAACGCCGATCTCATCATCGAAGCGATCGTCGAGAGTCTGCCGATCAAGCAACAAGTCTTCCGCGATCTGGCCGAGGCGACTTCTCCGATGACGGTGCTGGCGACGAATACCAGTTCGTTGTTGGTCAGCGACATTGCTCAGGGCATCCCGCATCCTGAGCGAATCGTCGGTCTGCACTTCTTCAATCCGCCGCATCAGATGCCGTTGGTGGAAGTCGTCCGCACCAACGAAACCAGTTCCGCCGCGTTGGCAACGGCGTTTGCTCTCACTCAGCGGTTGGGCAAGACAGCAGTGATTGTGAAAGACTGTCCCGGCTTCTTGGTCAATCGGCTGCTCTCGCCGTATATGAATGAGGCGGGCTGGTTGTTGTTGGAAGTGACAGACCCGTTGGAACTTGACCGAGCGGCCGTGGCGTTTGGAATGCCAATGGGGCCGCTCGAACTGACGGACCTCGTCGGCTTAGAGGTTGGTCAACACGTCGCCGCAAACATGCACGCGGCTTATGGCGAGCGAATGTTGCCGGCTCCGTTGTGGGCCGCCTTGAAAGAGATCGCCGCCACAGACCCATCCGCCGCGAAGTCGTTGTTGATCGGCAAGGGAGCGAAGAAGCGATTGAATCCCGCCGTACTTCGAGCGATCGTGAAAGTGCGGCAGTCCGGTGCGGTCAATAATTCCGGTGGCACACTCTCTCGTGAAGAACTGATGCAGCGGATGATCTTCCCGCTCATCAACGAAGCGGTCCGATGCTTAGACGAAGGGATCGTCTCGAAGCCGGAGGACATCGATTTGGCGATGGTCTTCGGCACCGGCTTTGCGCCGTTCCGCGGCGGCCCGATGCGGTACGCCGAAACGATCGGCTTTGGAAAAATCATCGAAGCACTGGATAAGGTTTCGATTGGCCGGCCACGATTGGCTCCGTCGGATGCGCTGAAACGTAGAGCGAATGCCTCGATCAGATAACTTGGCGAGCGGGGCGGCGTCAGCCCCCCGGTCATGCGGCTAAGGCAACCGGGGGGCTGACGCCGCCCCGCTC
>SXKJ01000457.1 GCA_005778115.1 Planctomyces sp.
CGACGTTCAGCTCCACTCGACCCACCACCCACGGCGAAGCCAAGCCCAACACCTGCTGATAAAGCTCTTTGTCTTGCACCGATCCGCCCTCCGGGCGAACCTTCTATCCATTCAGACACACACACCGAAGTCCGATGGACCCTTTGAAACGACTCTTCCAACAGTGATATGCGGCTGCCACGCGGGTGCCACAACTTGCTTCAACCTGTGTGCGAAGCAATGTGGATTGCTGAGTCACCGCCGAATTCAAATCTGAAATCTCAAATTGGGAATCTCAAATCTCCCTCTTGGCCGGTCGGCGATCGCACGCGGCGAACACTCCCCCGCGCTCGGCGCGGGTCTCCCGACCCCGCCGCTGTGCGGACCGCAGGGCGGACACCGTTTCCACGGTCAATGCCGAGAAGCGTTCACGCAGCTTCGCTCGAACCATCCCGGCAGTCTGCAATTGACGGCCGATCGAGTCGCAGAATTCCTGGAAGAGGAAGAGGTTTCTGCCTGACATCAACCTGTGGCTGGCACTGGCCTTCGAGTCTCATTTCCATCATGCCTCGGCCAAGAGCTGGTTTGATGGTTCGCCTTCCGGGTCGTTCTACTTCTGTCGTTTGACTCTACAAGGCCTTTTGCGGCTGGCTGAAACACTCTCCCACATCTGGTCCCCAAACCCAAACGCTGACCGGACGGCTCAATTGAAACTCGTTGCGAAAAACGGCAAGCTGCTCGACGAAAGATCGCTAGCTGGGCACGTTGAAATCGTGCCCCACGAAAGGGAGGCATCATGAAGCTTGGCATCGTGACGTACATGTGGGGCGCGGATTGGGATTTGCCGACGCTCATCAAGAACTGCGAAGCGACTGGCTTTGAGGGGATCGAACTGCGCAGCACGCACAAGCACGGTGTCGAGCCGTCGCTGACGAAAGAGCAACGGGAGGAGGTTCGCAAGCGGTTCGCCGACTCGAAAGTGACCTGCGTTGGTCCCGGCTCGGCCTGCGAGTATCACAGCGTCGATCACGGTGTCTTGCAGCGGAACATCGACCTGACGAAAGAGTTTGTCTTGCTGTCGAAGGACGTCGGCGGCAGCGGCGTGAAAGTTCGGCCCAACGGATTCAACAAGGGTGAGGACGAAGAGAAGACCATCGAACGCATGGGCCTGGCTCTGCGCGAATGCGGTCAATTCGCCGCCGATCATGGGCAAGAGATTCGCGTTGAGGTCCACGGCAACGGGACTCAGAAGCCGGCTGTGATACGCGATATCCTGAAAGTCGCCGATCATCCTAAGGTCGTCGCCTGCTGGAACTCGAATCCGGGCGAAACGGTGAACGGCTCGTTGAAGACCAGTTTTGATTTGCTCAAAGACAAGCTCGGTTCGACGACGCACATTCACGATCTCTACGACGCCGATTATCCGTACCGCGAACTGTTCGCGCTGCTGAAGGGGATCGGCTACAAAGGCTGGTGCCTGTCCGAGAGTCCGGCCACGACCGATACCGTGCGCGTGATGCGGTATTATCGAGCGTTGTTTGATGAGCTGACACGCGCGTAGGTCAGCCTTTCCAGGCTGACTCGGTGCGTGATCGACGCCCAACATCAATTTGGTCAGCCTGGTAAGGCTGACCTACGAGGAGGTGCCATGCTCCGAGCCTGTCTTGTATTGCTAGTGTTGTTCAGCCAAATCGGGTTTTCATTCGCCGCAGAGGATCCGACGAAGCCCGTCGATTACGAGTGGGTCAAGATCACGACCACCGCCGCATTTGCTCCGCGCGACGGCGCGGGTGCGTTGTCCTTCCAAGGCAAGATGTGGTTCATCGGCGGATGGAATCCGGGCGCGGCGACACGGAGTTTCTTTCCGCGCATTTGCAATAACGAAGTCTGGAGTTCCAAGGACGGGGCCGAATGGATTCTCGAAAAGCCGAACACGTTCAAAGACCGCTCGTTTGATGCGAAGGCCGATTGGGAAGGCCGGCATACCGCCGGTTACGCCGTCTATCGGGACAAGCTGTGGATCCTCGGCGGCGACTGCAATCAGGGGAATTATCAGCCGGACGTGTGGAATTCGGCGGACGGCAAGAACTGGAAGCTGATCAACCCCTCGACGCCGTGGGGCCAACGCGCGTTGCATTACACCGTCGTCCATGCCGACAAGATCTGGGTGATGGGCGGGCAGACGATGCCGGCCTTTGCGAAGGCGGAGGAAGCGTTCTATCGCGACGTCTGGACCACCACCGACGGCGTCGAATGGACACAGCTCAAACCGCAAGAGCCGTATTGGTCCGCGCGTGGCATGATCGGCGGCAGCGCGGTTCACAAGGGCCGCATCTGGATTCTCGGCGGCGGAACTTACGACACACCGAAGACACCGACTCGGCAATACATGAACGACGTCTGGAGTTCAGCGGACGGAGTGAAATGGACGCGACACATTGAGGCGGCTCCGTGGGCACCGCGGCAATATCACGACGTCGCCGTGTGGGACGATCGGCTGTGGGTCATGGAAGGCTATGCGAAAGCGAATCGCAAAGACGTGTGGTACTCCGCCGATGGCGAGCACTGGTTCGAGGTGCCGAACACCCCGTGGCAACCACGCCACGCCGCCAGCGTGTTCGTCCACAACGGTTCGCTGTGGATGGTCGCCGGCAACAACATGGAGCCAGACGTCTGGCGGCTGCGCCGGAAGTAAATCCGCCTCGACTACAAACCTTTGCGTCCTCCGCGACCTTCTGATCAAAACCTGTTTCATTTGGAACAGAAGCTCGCAGAGGGCGCAAAGTTGTCGGGCCATGCGAATGATGTCACGAGCCACTTGGCACGACCGCGACGCATTCGATCTCAAACTTCAGCGACGGTGGCAAACAATTCGTGACCGTCGTGCGAGCTGGAAAAGGCGAGCGAAAGTATTCGCGATAGAGCTGATTGAACAGCGGTAGATCGGCGTCATTGCGCACGTAGTTGCGGGTCTGCACGACATGCTCCAGTCCGCAGCCGGCCGCCTTCAGCACCTGAGCCATGTTGTCGAGCGAGCGACGAAACTCACCCTCAAACGAATCGCACACGATCTTCCCGGCCGCATCCACCGAGGCTTGGCCGGAGACGAAGACCATGTCGCCAACTTTTACGCACGGGCTGAACGGCAAGTGCGACGTCGGCGTTTCTGGATCGAGCGGGTATGTGACGAGCGAGGGCATGGGGAGTCTCATCAGTTTTCGGGAACGACAGGCGAGCTGCCTGTCGTAACGGGGGAAACCGTCGGCCGCTCGATGACCGGCTGCTGCGAAGCGGCAAGGCCAACCAACGGCAGCGGCTCCGCCTTCGGCGGCGGGCCGGGGATATAAACCTGATCCAGCGGTGTTCCGTCATCGCTCTGCCGCAACAGGAAGTAGATCACGGTCGTCGCCGACCAGAAGTAACTGACCAATGCAGCGAGATGCAGGAGTCGCACCAGTTCTTTCCAAAGATCGAATGACCGGACTTCCCGAATCCCATCGTTGATCCCTGTGCTCCATGCGGCCAAATGTGTTGAGAATTGGAAAAAAAACATCAGAAAATAATTCAGCAGCAGACCAAGCCCCAACGCTAAGCCGACGAGCCAGACGAACAACCACAGCCGGTTCAGCACATAGCCGAATGCTCGACTTAGACCATCAAAGCCGTCGCTGCCTTCGACGCTAATGGCCGCGACCATCAGCGGCCAACTAGCCCCCAACAGAATCAAGAGCGCGGCGATTGCAAAACCGGCGACCAACGGCAACCAACCCAAAATCAAAAGCCAACCGCCCCGGCCGCCACCGAGCCACGAGTCCAATCCTCCCGCACAAAGCCCGATCAGCGAGAGGCCGCCCACGCCCAGCATCGGCAGCAACGGGCCATACAGATAGCTCGTCCACAACCGACTGGAAAAATGAACGGCATGTCCCGGCGAGACCGAGCTGTCACGAGCGAATCGAACCGCGTGCATCCGAGTGATCGCGCCTCCGAAAATCGCCCATGCCAACAAGGCCCACAACAACTCCGTCCAGCGAGCCGCGACGCCGGACCACGTCTGCGGAAACGGCGGAAACAACTGTTTCGCCGGAGCAGCCACCGTAACCCACGGCCAAGTCAACCACAGATGACTTTCGTTCTTGTGGGGGCTGAGATCCAAGGTGGGCGAACGCAACGACTCAAGATTTGGCAAAGTGGAAACCAGAGCCTCATCCAGAGTCCCGCGCGACTCGCGAGCCTCGTGAAATGGGAGCCGGCGAATGGCCATCTCGCCCATCCCGAATACGACGACAGCGCACAGCGACACAAATAAGACACGAATTCGCAACGCCAATTGAGTCGCCCGCAGCAAATGCAACCACGGGAGCACGCTGTGCCAGCGGATGCTGTCCACCGTGATGTGTTTGTCGGTCATCGTCGCCTCCTGCGAACGGTGAGTGGTCGGAAACTGGACGGGGATGATAGCCGGAGAAATAACGAGGACGAAGTCCCCGGCAAGCGCTCGGCGCGGGTCTCCAGACCCCGCCGCTGCGATTAACCGCAAGTCACCTCTGTCGTCGTTCAATCTTTGGAGATCGTGCCACCTGCCCGTTCTGGAGACCTGCGGTCGCGTGAAGCGGCGGGGTCGGGAACCCCGCGCCGAGCGTGGGGCGGTGGGTAGTCCACAGCGAGCGCGTCGTCAATCGTCCCGCCTCGCCCTATACTCCGCCCCGTAACAGTCTCACCCCTGCCCCACGGAGTTGCCTCATGGATTTGCTCAGCACGTTGCCCGGTTCGTTGATGGAAGGATTCTTTCCCGCTGGTTGGGACTTGGCCAAGATTGATAAATGCGTTGACGACAACCCCGCGAACATCACCGTTCGCCAGAAAACCTGGCATCGACTGTTTGAGCCGATCGCCTGCGCGACGGTCGCTGACTTCGACATGATGCTCGGCCACGAGATCGCCATGACGATCAAGAAGGCTCGCGACGCGAACGAAGAGGCTTTGCTGATCCTCCCCGTCGGCCCGATGGGCATGTATCGCTGGGCCGTCTACTTCCTGACCGAATGGAATGTGTCGTGCAGCCACGTCTATGGTTTCAACATGGATGAGTGGTCCGACGCCGCCGGTAACACGCTCGCCCCGGAGAATCCCGGTTCGTTCCAGTTCTCGATGGAGAAGGCGTTTTACGGCCCGCTCGGCAAGCTGACGCCGCCGAAGAGCCAGCGGTACTTCGCCACGAAGAAGATGCTGCCGACCTACGCCGCCCGCATCAAAGAACTCCGAGCCAACGGGGCCAAACTGACGGTCATCTTTGGTATCGGCCGCGTCTGTCACATCGCCTTCTGGGAACCGCAATTCGCCGCCGAGTTCACCGCCGACAACGAATGGAAGAAGCAGACGCACCGCCTGGGTGCCAAGCTGCATCCGCTGACGGTCGAGCAAAACGCGCTCACCAGCTTCAAGAGCCGAATCACGCATGTCCCAGCTTACGCCAACACGATCGGCCCCGGCCTGTTCCTGGGAGCAGACAAAGTCATCGGCGGCGCGGACGGCTCGTTCGGACGCGGCATGTCGTGGCAAGGACTCAGCCTGTGGATGACGCTGCGTCACGCGCCGACGATGTGGATTCCCTCGACCTACATGCCGACGCAGCCGGGGCGACTGTTCTTTCTCAAAGAACTGGCGGGCCCCCTCGTCGCTGACTGCAACTAAATCTTCGGAGTGCGGCATGTCCGTGCCGCTTTGAACTCTTCGCATCGCATTTTGTGATGAGGTCACCATGCGCTGGCTCGTGTTCATCGCGTTTGTTTCGTGTTTGCCGCTCGCATCTGCCGCCGATCCGCCGAAGCTCAACACTTCGCGCGGCGACCGGATGATCGCCGAATACTTTCGGTTGGAGACTGCCAAGCTGCGCGATGCGTGTTTGGCGGACATTCATTCGGCCGACGATTGGAACTCGAAGAAGGGTGAGTATCGACTGCAGTTGCTCGACATGCTTGGTCTGGACCCGCTGCCGGAGCGGACAGAGTTGCAGCCAGTCGTCACGGGCAAGACAGAACATGACGAGTTCGTCGTCGAGCGACTGCACTTTCAGTCGCGGCCTGGTTTGTATGTGACCGGCGATTTGTACGTGCCCAAGAATTTGAAAAAGGGAGAGAAGCTACCCGCCATTCTTTACGTCTGCGGGCACGGTGGAGTGAAGAAGGACGGCGTCAGCCTCGGCAACAAGACGCACTACCAGCATCACGGCGGCTGGTTTGCGCGGAACGGTTACGTTTGCCTGATTATCGACACGCTGCAACTCGGTGAGATCGAAGGCATCCATCACGGGACGTATCGCTACGACCGTTGGTGGTGGCTCAGCCGAGGCTACACGCCCGCCGGTGTCGAAGCCTGGAACTGTGTCCGATCGCTCGACTACTTGCAGTCGCGGTCGGAGGTCGATGGCGACAAACTCGGTGTGACCGGCCGCAGCGGCGGCGGAGCGTACTCGTGGTGGATCGCGGCGATCGACGATCGGATCAAAGCTGCCGTGCCGACGGCCGGTATCACCGACTTGCAGAATCACGTCGTGGACGGCGTCGTCGAGGGCCACTGCGACTGCATGTTCTGCCTCAACACGTATCGCTGGGATTACCCGCTGGTTGCAGCACTCGTCGCACCGAGGCCGTTGCTGATCAGCAACACCGATCGCGATGGGATCTTTCCGCTCGATGGTGTGTATCGGACCTACTCGAAGGTCCGCCGCTTGTACGAGTTGCTCGGCAAGCCAAACGACCTCGCGTTGCAGATCACGGCAGGGGGACACGCCGATACGCAAGAGCTTCACATTCACGCCTTCCGCTGGTTCGATAAGCATCTCAAAGGGGTTGACCGTCCGATCGACAAGGTTGCCACAAGATTCTTTCCGCCGGAGCAACTCAAAGTCTTCGACAAGCTACCGGCCGATGAACTCAACACGAAGATCGACGAGACGTTCGTCGCCGCCGCGCCGACCGCGGTTCCGCCCGCTGACAAAGCTGCTTGGGAGAAACAACGCGACGGCTGGCTGCAACAACTCGGAGACAAGGTCTTTCGTGGCTGGCCCGTGTCGGGAGCACCGCTCGATTTGAAAGAAGCGTTCAACGTTGAAGCGGACGGCGTGCGACTGCGTGCGTTTGACTTCGTCAGTCAGCAAGGCATCACGCTGCGACTGTATGTGGCCTCGCGAGCGAAACTCGACAAGGCGGACCTCGTGGTTGTGAACCCGCTCGATGTCGCCGGCTGGGACGAATTTCAGGCGACGTACCGGCCAGCCTTCCCGGCTCAATTCCAGGACGAGCCTCTGCCGAATGCGAAGGCCGATACTTGGGACTCAACCAAGAAGATGTTCGAGTCCTTTCCGTGGGTTATGGCCTATGTCGCTCCGCGCGGAATCGGCCCGACGGCATGGGATCAATCGGCAAAGAAGCAGACTCAACATCGACGCCGCTTTTATCTGCTCGGACAAACGCTTGAAGGGATGCAGGCGTGGGATATTCGCCGAGCGATCCAGGCGACTCGTGCGATCCACGGCTTGGTGGAAACGCCGCTGTGGCTGCAAGGACATCGGCAGATGGCTGCGATCTCGGTTTACGCCGCCCTCTTTGAACCAAACATCAAACGCATCGACCTGCACGAAATGCCTGCCTCACATCGCGATGGACCGGCACTCTTCAACGTGCAGCGAGTCTTCGATCTGCCGCAAGCTGTCACACTCGCGGCCGAACGCTCACAAGTCGTGATTTATTCGCCAGAGAAAGAGGTCTGGCAATTTCCTCAAGCGGTCGCCGAACGACTGCAATGGGAGAAACGATTTCAACTTCGTGCTCCGCCCCAGCCGAAAGCCGCGGAGTGAACGTAGCCGTCACGCTCCGCGTGACGAGCCGAACGCTTCACCGACGCTCAATCGGAAACGATCACACAACGACTCCCTCACGTTTTTTGTAACATTCGGCTCATCACGCAGGAGCGTGATGGCTACATAGGAGGATTCATGGCCACGTCGCGTAATTACTCCCCTTATCAAGACAAAATCATCAAGCGGTTCTACGATAACCGCGACACGATCGACCAGACTCGGCTGAGTGATCTCGCTGCCGAGCTTTACCTGGCCGAAGGCAAGAAGCGTGAGCGACTCTGGAAGCAAGCGGGGGAAGTCATGGAACGCCTCGGCGTGCCGCAATCGCGACTCGATCATGTGCTGAAGTCCGCCGACCCCGCGATCTTGGCGGAGGTCGTGCAAGACATTCAAAACGGGCACATCAAACCGCCACCGAAGAAGAAGCCACAAGACCTCGCGAAGCCGGCCGAGTAGTTTCGCAATCAAGTGCCTCAATGTTCTGGGGCCGTGCCCGGAGATTCCGCCTTGTTGGAGGCAACGGTTGATGCCGATACGATCCTGCGGCGTGATTCTGAGCAGCTAACCTGATCTGACAGGGAGAACGACGATGAGTGGCTCGACAGCACGGTTCTGCGACGGAGTTTCTCGGCGAAGTGTGATTCAGGCCGGCTTGGCAGGGATCGTCGGGATCTCGATGCCAGAACTGTTGCGGCAGCGAGCCAACGCGGATCAGAGCAGTCGCAAAGCGAAGACGTCGGTCATCTACATCGAAATGGCCGGAGGTCCGACTCAGCATGAGACCTATGATCCAAAACCGGATGCTCCGCTGGAGTATCGCGGGCCGCTGAAATCCATCGACACGTCGCTGGCGGGCGTCGCGTTTTCAGAATATAGGGCAGAGCAAGCCAAGATTCTCGGTTCAAGGGGACTCTTGGGGGCTGGTGATATAGCGGCTCATCCAGCGAGTGTGAACTTGGCGTGGTGGAGCGTGAGGAGTCGGAGTTTGAAGTGGTCGTAGCGGCGATATCCGTAGGCTCGACGCTGGAGCAGGCCGA
>SXKJ01000041.1 GCA_005778115.1 Planctomyces sp.
TCCTCGAACGCATCCTCACCGTCTCGGAAACCTGCCGCCTCCAAAACCGTTCGATCTACGACTACCTGGTCACCGCCGTTCAAGCTCATTTCAAACAACAGCCAATTCCGTCACTGCTGCCGTGCTCGTGAACGATTACCTAGGTTGTTGCGGCCGAAGTCCAAGATGCACTTCGAGCGTGTCTAATCTCGCCGAGTGTCTTTCGGTCATACGATCGATCCTCTCAAAACAACGATGCACGACGATAAAAAAAAGATCTGCTCATTGAATCCTTGAACCGACCAGTCGGTCAACTCACGGTGGTACTCTTTTAGTTTTGTGATCTGAGAATTCCCGCTGACCCGCCCGTGTCAGTGTGGTCGCCGATAATGATTGCGACGCACGGCTCCCGGAGAGACGCATCCCCCGCGAAGGGGTTGGCGAGTCGGCACAATCCCGTTGGCAGGCTGCCGCGCATTCGGATCGGATGCGCCAAGCGGTGCTGACCGACACCGTTCCTGGGGTGACGGCCGACGTGATGCCTCGAAAAACCAAATGCTCTCCGGGAGCTGTTGTCTTTTTGAAAACGTTCGAGCCGTGGCCAGTTTGGAGGCTGTGGGAAAAGTAGCTGAAGTCGTGAGACTTCAGTTCGGAACTCTCACGAGTTCCGCTACGGCAATTGCTTATCACTGACCGAAAGTGATTCATGCCTCAGATTCCCCATCGTCCAAGAGTCATCGCCATCGGCGATATTCACGGCTGCGCAATCGCGCTCCGCGTGTTGATCGACGCCATCGAACCGCAAGCCGGCGACACTGTCATTCCGCTGGGAGATGTTGTGGATTATGGGCCGGACTCGCGAGACGTCATCGAGCAACTCATGCAGCTTGCTCGGATCGTGCAGTTGATTCTGTTGCGGGGGAATCACGAAGAGATGTTGTTGTCAGTCGTCGATGATCACGCCGATCCCGAACAATGGCTGCGATTCGGCGGAGACGCGACGTTGGCTTCTTTCGATGCCACCGCGGACTTGAGCCGAGTGCTGGCCGAGCATCTCGAGTTTCTGCGGGCTGGCCGATTGATCTACGAAACCGACACGCACTTCTTCGTTCATGCCAACTACTACTCGAATCAGCGTCTGACCGAGCAGCCTCGATCGACCCTGCTTTGGGAAGACCTGCAAGCCTCACGAGCTGCCCCGCATTATTCGGGCAAGATCGCGGTCGTCGGTCACACCATTCAGAACGAAGGCATTCTCAATCTGGGGTTTGTGCAGTGCCTCGATACGAATGCGTGTGGTGGTGGCTGGTTGACGGCTCTTGATACGACTAGCGGTCGTTACTGGCAGACCAATGAACTGGGAGAACTCAGGGCCGCGCGGCTGAAGAGACGAAACGAAGATTCGGTTTCGAGGTAGCCAAACTCGTGAGAGTTCGGACCAAAGTCTGACGACTTTGGCTACTGACTGACCCGCCCCTGTCATTGCCAAAGGATATTTTCCCGCGAATCCACCCACGCTCTCGGCGAGCTTGGCTACGGTTGCGGGAGAACGGCTTCATCACACTCTCCAAACTCTTGAAAGGACAGTTTCTACGTCTATGCAAATCACAATTCATCGCGGGACTCGCGAAGTCGGTGGCAACTGTGTCGAGCTCCAATCCGGCAAGTCGCGGATCGTGCTGGATGTTGGGATGCCGCTGTTTGACTCGAAGCGTCAAACGCTGGATACCGGCGATCTGCGCCGTCGTCCGCGTGAAGAATTGCTGGCGCAGGGAATTCTGCCGCGAGTGCCGGGCCTGTTCGTCGAGGGGCCGCGAGTCGATGCGATTTTGCTCTCGCACGCTCACGAGGATCACACCGGATTGATTCCGCATTCATTCGACGACATCCCCGTGTATGCCAGCACTGGAACCAGCAAGATGATGCTGGCGGGGCATTTCTTCGCGATGCAGCCAGATCTGCCCGACGCGCGATTTCACAAGTTGACTGCTGGCCAACCTGTGACCATCGGTGCGTTCCGAGTGACTCCGTTTGAGGTGGATCATTCGATCTTCGGTGCGATGGCGTTCTTGATCGAGGCTGACGGGCAGAAGGTGTTGTACTCCGGCGACCTGCGGCTGCATGGTCGGCATCCGAAGATGGCGGAGGCACTCATCAGCGAGCTGGCGGGAATAACGCTGAACGCGGTGCTGATCGAAGGGACGCACATCGAACATCCCGATTTATTGGGGCCAACCGAGCACACACTGGAAGACCACCTTGTGCAATGGATCGAGGACGCGCCGAGCTTGGTGCTGGCTTCGTTCTCTCCTCAGCATGTGGATCGACTGATTGCCTTTCTGAACGCGGCTCAGCGGACCGGCCGGCTGTTCGCGGCTGACGGTTACACCGCCTTCGTGATCTACTTGGTGCAGTCGCAAATCCCCGAACTGCGGAAGCTGGCGGACGAAGTGCTGCGAGTTTGGTATCCGACCTACTATCGAGGCAATCGCCACCGTCCATCGCTGGCTAACATGGAAAAGGCGTTCGCGTCGCGATGTATCGAGCTCGACCAGTTGCGGGAGAATCCCGCTCGCTATGTGACGATCTTTCGCCCGTCGATGTTCACATCGGACTTCGAGGACAAGCTGCCGTCTGAGTCGCTCTGCCTGCATTCACGCTGGGCGGGATACCTGGAACAGCCCGAATGGAAATCGCTGGCCCTCGCTCTGGATGGCGTGTGCGGCAGGCTTCAGCAAGTTCACACGAGCGGCCACATCTTCGCGGCCGACATCGCGAGGTTTCTCAGTCAGCTCGAATTTCGGCAGGCGATTCCGATTCACACGTTTGATCCCGAGGGATTTCAAATCCGTTGGCCTAACGTCGTCTGCCTGAAAGATGGAGAAGCGTTTCAGATTGAGCGGGATGGCGCTAGCCACCGGTGTCGTGGAGTTGATCCTCCATGCGAAGAACCGGCGGCTAGCGCCGTTCCGCTCACTCACCCTGAAACAAATTAAGCACGATTGGGTGCCGGCCCTCTCGGTTTTCAGCGGTCGTCGTGACCACTTGAAGGCTGACGCGTCCCCATGCACCGATTATTCCACACACTGACGATCGTGGGAGCGTTCACCGTGTGAGATGCGACGGACTCACGAGCCAACTAAACTCATGTCGTGATCCGACCGCCTGAAGGCGGAACTACGAACTTGGAAGGAGCCGCTGATGAACGCGCCGCGTCCGTTTGCTCATCTGCATTGTCATTCGCAGTACTCGATGCTCGATGGAGCCAACCGCCTGCCGGACCTTGTCAAAAAGGTGAAGGCCGAGGGGATGAACTCGGTCGCGATCACCGATCATGGAAACCTCTACGGGGCGTTTGAGTTCTACAACCTCTGCAAGGACGAGGGGATCAAGCCGATCGTCGGTTACGAGGCGTATATCGCTCCGGGGAATCGCCGCGATCGTGGGGCGACGAAGATGAAAGAGGCCAGCTTTCATCTGACGCTGCTGGCGATGAATAAGACCGGGTACTTCAACCTCGTGAAGCTGGCGTCGATGGCGTACCTCGAAGGCTTCTATTACCGGCCGCGTATCGACAAGGAGATCTTGAAGGCTCACAGCGAGGGGCTGATCTGCCTGTCCGGCTGCGCGGCGTCGGAGTTGTCGCAGTATCTGCTCGGCGAGCGGATGGACGACGCCAAGAAGCTGATCGAGTGGTATGTCGCGACCTTCGGCGATCGCTTCTACATGGAGATTCAGAACGCCGGCTTGGAGATTCAGAAGCAGTGCATGGACCCGACGGTCGATCTGGCTCGGAAGTACGGACTGCCGCTGGTCGCGACGAACGACGCGCACTACCTCAACAAGGAAGACGCGGCTGCTCATGAAGTGCTGCTGTGCGTCAGCACGCACACGACGATCAACGACGAGAAGCGGATGCGTATGGATTGCGATCAGTTTTACGTCCGCACTCCCGAAGAAATGTATGCCGCGTTTCCGGGCTTCGAGGAAGCGGTGGCGATGTCGCAAGTCATCGCCGACCGAGTCGATATTCAACTTGATCGGAACCCGCGGCATTACCCGAAGTTCGCGCCGCCGGATGGGCTGACCGACACCGATTATCTCCGCAAGCTGTGCGAGGAACGTCTGCCACTGCGGTACGGCGACGAGCTTTCGGAAGCACATCGCGCGCGGCTCCACTTCGAGTTGGCGGTCATCGAGAAGATGGGCTACTCGTCGTACTTCCTGATCGTGTGGGACTTCGTGCGGTTCGCGGAAGAGAACGACATCCCGGCGGGTGCTCGCGGTTCCGCGTGCGGTGCGATCGTCGCGTACCTGTTGGGCCTGAGTCACGTCTGCCCGTTGAAGTACGACTTGCTGTTCGAGCGATTCCTCGACCCCAGCCGTACCGAGCCGCCCGATATCGACATCGACTTCTGTTGGACCGGACGGCAGGCAGTCATTGACTACACCAAGCGCAAATACGGCGAGGCCAACGTCGCGCAGATCGGCACGTTCGGCACGCTCAAGGCCAAGCTGGCGATCCGCGATGTCGGCCGAGCACTCGGCGTCCCGTTGGCCCGAGTCAACGAAATCGCCGGAGCGGTGCCGGATGAACTCAACATCAAGCTCAAAGATGCGATCGATCAATCGCCTGATTTGAAGGAGGCGTACAACGCCGATTCCGAGATCAAGAAGTTGCTCGACATCGCGCAAAGGCTGGAAGGCTTGTCGCGCAGCGCGGGCACACATGCGGCCGGTGTGGTCGTCAGCGACGCGCCGATCGCCAACTATATCCCGCTGCAAACGATCTCCGGCAAAGTGGACGTCGTCACGCAATGGGACGGGCCGCACGTCGAGAAGGCCGGTCTGCTCAAGATGGACTTCCTCGGCCTGCGAAACCTCACGATCCTGCACAAGTCCGTGCAGAACGTGAAGAAGCACAAGGGTGTGGACATCAACCCAATCAAGCTGCCGCTCGACGACGAAAAGACGTTCGCGGTACTGCAACGGGGAGAAACGAAAGGCATCTTCCAGTTTGAATCGGGCGGCATTCGCGACCTGCTCACGAAGATGCGGCCGGACAAGTTCGCCGACATCATCGCCACCTCTGCCCTGTACCGCCCCGGCCCGCTGGAAGGGGGCATGGTCATGGACTACGTCGAGGTGAAGCACGGCCGCAAAGCGCCGAGCCAATATCACCCGCTGGTCGATGAGGTGCTCGCCGAAACCTACGGCGTCATGGTCTACCAAGAGCAGGTCATGCGAATTCTCAACCGCGTGGGAGGCATCGAACTGGCTGACGCCTACAAGTGCATCAAGGCGATCAGCAAGAAAAAAGAAAAGATCATCACCAGCTACTACGACGCCTACATCAAAGGAGCGGTCGAACGGGGCGTGTCCGAGCGGCTGGCTCAAGACCTGTTTGAACTCATCAAGAAGTTCGCCGGCTATGGCTTCAACAAGTCGCACAGTACCGCATATGGCGCGATTTCGTATCAAACGGCCTACTTGAAAGCTCACTTCCCCATCGAGTTCATGGCCGCGCTGCTGACCTGCGGCATGGACACCTCATCGCGAATCAGCGAGCACACCGACGACGCACGGCGCATGGGCATCACGGTCCTGCCGCCTGACATCAATCAGTCCGAACTGGAATTCACGGTCGCCTCGGACAACTCCCTGAGATTCGGCCTCGGCGCGATCAAAGGTCTCGGCGAGCAAGCGGTCGTCGCCCTCGTCGCCGAACGCCAGGCGAACGGGCCATACAAGGACATCTTCGCACTCGCCGAACGACTCGATCCCAAAGTCATGCAAAAGGGGACGCTCGAAATCCTCATCAAGGCCGGAGCGCTCGACTCGCTCGGCCCCAACCCGGCCCAGCACATGGCCGCCGTCGAACGCGCGATTGCCGGCGCGGCCGCTCGGCAGAAAGACAAGCAACGCGGCCAGAAGAATCTCTTCGGCGGCGATGAAGACGAGGCCCCCGCATCAAATGCCAACGGCCAACCCGCCGGAATCACGTCGCTCCCCGAAGCTCCCGCCTGGACGCACTCGCAACGACTGGCTGCCGAGAAAGAAGTCTTCGGCTTCTACCTCACCAGCCACCCGCTGACGCAGGTCGCCGATAAGCTCGAAAAGCACGCGACGCACAACAACAAACAACTGGGGGACATGGAGGACGGCAGCGAAGTCCTGGTCGGCGGCATGATCGCCAGCATCAAGAAAGCTCAAACGAAAAAGCCCAGCCGCAACGGACACAGCAAGTACGTCAACTTCGACCTCGAAGACCCGACAGGCATCGTCCGCTGCATCATGTGGCCCGAAGACTACGCCCGCCTCGGCGAGAAGGTGCAACCGGAAGCGGTCGTCTTCCTCAAAGGCAAAGTCGACCGCCGCAGCCGCGAACCCAACCTGATCGTCAACCAACTCTTCACCATCGAAGAAGCCGACAAAAACTTCACCAGCCAAATCGCGATCAACTTCAAGCGGGGCCTGCACGGCGAACGTGAGATGACGCGCACCAAACAAATCCTCGAAAACCACCCCGGCAAAACCGACGTGATCCTGATCGTGGACACCCCCGACCCCAACGACCCGCACCAACACCTGCGCTACGTTCTTAGCACCTCAAGCCAATTCAAGGTGAGCTGCAACGCCGACCTGCAATCCGAGCTCCACACGCTCCTTGGTCGCGAGCACATTCAACTCATCACACCACCGAAGGAAACCCGCATGCGAAATGCGGGAACAACGTCGATTGGGAGGTGATTCGATTCGTTTCGCGTAACTAGTGCCGGCCTACCGTGACCCGAATTCTTCCGCCTCACCCGGCGGAGACTCAAGCAACTTAATAAACTCGAGAATAGAGCGGCCACCGAGAGTTTCCTGACGTTTTTCCAATGCCAATTGATTCACTTCTCGATCTTTCAAAATCCCGCCCACAGACACAAACACCGTGTCTTTGCCAATTTGACAAGCCGCATGTGTTTGCGGAGAGCGGCGCGTGGAGATCGCAAGATTAAAAATCACGACACCAGAGCGAGACACGTTCCAATTAAGTGGGCGTCCAAACCCGGGTCCACGCGCACCACCTTTTTTGCCTTGATCGAAACCGATGATTCCCTCGTACTGCAAACTCAAGTTCAATTCTGCCGGCATCTTCAACATCATTCGCCACACCAATGCCGCGTGAAACCGATTGGCTGCTTCAATGCTTATCTGTTCGGAATCGGATTCTCGCTCTTCACGGGCGAGCTTAGGACCATCTTGCTTCGAATTTGGTGAGTCCGCTTGGAGATCCCAAATTACTGGGCTTAGCTGGGACGTCATTATTGCGACAGTGGCAACAATGCCGCCCCATACCATTCGACCTGACATGTTTAGCTCCCGTGTCTGGAAAAGTGATCTTAGAGAGATACAAACACTGATAACTTCTATTCGGAATAATTCCAAACCCCCAAATCACCGATCTGCAACTGCTCATATCTATTGTTGATTGTCTCCCAACCAATACCGAATCCTGCCAAATCAGCCTTAATGGCATTGTATGTCTCATCCGACATGGTGCCTGCCGTATGCATGCACTCGATCGTTTGCTTATCCACGAACACATAAAGATCACTCTGCTCAAGTAATGGGCCCGTCATCTGTGCAAGCAATGCTTGCTCGGCGGGGCTGGCATAACGCGTTCCCGGAGTAAGGGCGTCAACGTTGGCTGGACGAAAACCTTGTTTCTTATCAACGCTCTGAATGAGATAAAGGGCTTGCTTGCCTGGTGATTCAAAGCCCTTGTTGGCAAGGTTGTCCCAAAGTGGAAAGGGCGTTGGATGGCCAGCAACAACTACATCCACGATCACGGAGTTTTGCTGCCCGAGTTTAACGACTCCGCCATCGTCGCCATCGATCATGGCACCTCTCGCTGAAATCTTGTTTTCCTGCCAGAATTGGGCACCCGCCGCAAATTTGGTTCCTCGCGCATCACCGCCGAACACTCGTTTAATCCAAAGGTCGTAACCGAAAGATCCATCAACACCGACCTGTGCTGCGGTACATGAATCGACAAACCCACCTCCATTACCGGTTGTTAGCTTGTTGACCCAGAGCGTCGGGTCTTTCCCCTTAACCTTGACTTGAGCGAATGGACTGATAGCGCCGACGGCATCCTTCACCGTGTAATTGAAGGTGTCTTCAAACAGAATGAAGCCCACCAGATTGCCATCTTCGAACGGGACTCCACCGTCATCGTAGGGTCCGTCTGTCGGAAATGTTAAGACTGTACCCTCCGTTCCCCCTGCTCCCTCTGTGAAGGCCGGTGGTGTGTACCAAATGAATGTTTTCGACGCGTCAATCGTGACGATTCCGCCTTCTACTGAGCTAGTAACCGAATCAATCTTGATCTGGTCGCCATCGTTGTCAGAGTCATTTCCTAAAACAAAAATCGGGATCGGCGTGGGTGGGTCCGTAATGGTGATTCCGACAACTTCGTCATCGACCGCGATTGGAGCATCATTCGTCAATACGATTGTGCCACTTCCAGCGGCGGGAGTAGTTCCGGGTACTGAGTCGGTCACGGTAAACTCAAACAAGTCTGTGCCGATTGTGTTGACGTTGGCAGTGTATGTGAATGTCCCGTCGCCATTGTCAACAACACTGCCTTTGGTCGGTGATGTGGTGATCGAAACGGTGTAATCCTTCACGGCCCGGAGAGAAGTGAGGGAGCTGATTGGTTGGCGAAGAGTGCTTGGACGGCGGTGGTGAGGAACTGGAAGACGTTGCGGGATTGTTGGCGACAGGTTTCGATCACCGTCAGCAATGTTTCCACGAA
>SXKJ01000458.1 GCA_005778115.1 Planctomyces sp.
CACCCAGGTCCACGAACGAGCCGAAGTCGGCGATGTTCTTGACGATGCCCTTGCGAACCGCGCCATCCACGAGTTCCGCCAGCAGCTTCTGCTTGAGCTCCGTGCGGCGGTCTTCGATGAGCTTGCGGCGTGAGACCACAATGTTGCGGCGTGCTTCGTCGATCTTCAGGATCACGCATTCGATCTCGCGGCCGATGTAGGTGCCGATGTCTTGCGGTCGGCGAATATCGACTTGGCTGGCGGGCAGGAAGACGTTCACGCCAATGTTGACCAGCAGACCGCCCTTGATCTTGCGGAGCACCGCCCCTTTGACGACGTCTCCTTCGGCGTGATTCTTGATGACCCGTTCCCATTCGCGAACGCGGTCGGCCTTGCGCTTGGAGAGCATGATCAGGCCGAAGTCATCCTCGACCTCTTCCAGCAGCACGCTGATTTTCTCACCGGGTTGCGGCGGCGGGTCGTCCCGATCCCATTCATCGAGCGTGACGACTCCTTCGCTCTTGTAGCCAATATCGACGAGGACTTCGTCTCCCTCAACGCGGATCACGATCCCTTCAATGATCTGATTGACTTCGAAAGCGTGCCCGACGGAACCGTAGATTCGCTCCAGTTCATCGGTGGGGGTGAGGCCCGTGTCGTCGAGGCTAGAAATGTCAAACGCCGAGTCGAGCTCGGCGTCATCCACATTGAATTCACGAAGGAGAAAACGATCAACCATCTCTGTCACTACCAATCCCGCGTCCGAAGAGCCCAGCGGCTTAGGTCCGCACAGGTCGTTCAAACGGCGGTCAAAAAGAGGGCTCCGCTGTCCGGCCAAACCGCGCGTCGCGACTGGAACCACCGGCAAGTGGAAGGGGGCGGACTATAGCAAGCAAACGCCGCGAACGAACAGGGATTTGGTGGCTGTTTGAGGGAAGTTTCCCGGTAGGTTGGGACTCTGTTCCGACCGTGTTTGGCTCCGGTCGGGACAGTCAGTTAACGGCGTTGCAATGCGGCCGGGAGGGAGTCCGAACCTACGACTTTCCGGGGTCGGTCTCTTCGGGATCGATCTGGTAAGTCGTGTCGCCGAGATTTACCAGCACCGGTTCGTCGAAGGCGATGTACTTCGCGAGCGCCGCATGCTTGGCGGCAAGATCGAAGTATTCGCGGCTGAACTGGCGGACGCGGGTCGCCTTCTTGGCTTGCTCATCAGTGACGGTGGAGTCTTGCCATAGCTTGTTCTTGCGGAAAAACGATTTCTGGCCGACTTGCCGGAGGTTCGATTCGGCCGATTCGCTTTTGTCTTCGGGGAGGGATTTGTCGCCTTTCGAACGGGCGAGTGTCGCTGATGGGCCTGATCGTGGTTTTGCTGCCTTGTTTGCAGGCAAGCCGGCACCTCGGGCGGCAGCGGCGGGCGCGTTCTGCGCCGATTGCAGTTGCCCCTTGAATGCACGCTGCTCGAAGCCACTCGCTCCGTCGGCTTTGCTGAGTTCCCGTCGTGCGACATCACTAGCTCGCGTCGCATTGCTGGTGTCGGCGAGGCGGACGTTCTCGTCGGCGAGGAAGCTCGTATAGGGAGTCATGATCCCGTGTTGAACTGAGAGGCGGACAAGTTCATCGACCAGTTCTTGGTTTTGCCCGCGTAGGTCGAGTTCGTCGATGATCTCGCCGATGCGGCGTGTGGCCCACAACTTCTCGACGAAGCCAAATGTCTCGTCGTTCGACTTGGCGACGAAGTTGGCGGGGAAGATGAAAGTCTTCTTGTCGCCTGCGACGCCGGTCAGCGTGACCTTGGCGGCTCCGGCTTGGCGATAGCGGCCGACCCACACGAGCTGCTCGCCCTGGAAGAGGTCCGTCAGTTGTCGCGGATAGGTGCGGCTGATGAGTGGAGTCGTGGAAGCTGGCACGACGGTGTCGAACTCGACGTTGACCGCGATGTCGGTCAGCACGGGTGAACCAATTTTGCGATACAGCGTGGCGACCGATGCTTCAATGTTTTCATTTGGACGAACATAGACCGACTGGCCGCGATGATCTCGCGAGATACGATCGAGCAGGCGGCTGTTGACGTCGAAACCGACGCCGAGATTGAAGATCCGAGCGTTGACCTTGTTCGCGTCTTTGGCCTTAGCGGCGATCTTTTGCTCATTCACTTCGCCGACCGTCGGGATGCCGTCGGTCAGGAACAGGACGTAGTTCGGCTGTTTCGGGTCAGCCAGTTGATTGAGCGCGGCCTGCAACGCTCCGTCGATGTTCGTGCCGCCGCCGACGTACAGGCGGTCGGCGAATCCGAGAGCGGCTTTGATGGTCGCTTCGTCGGCGCGTTGCAGTTCGGGGCGGAAGCTTTCGACGGTCGAGTCATAAATGACGACGTTAAAAACGTCTTCGGGCCGAAGTTGTTGCAGCAGGAATTTCAACGCACTGCGAGCTTGATCAAACTTCGGTCCGGTCATGCTGCCGCTGCGGTCGATGACGAACACGCAGGTCTTCGGCAGCGGCTTCGCATCCGGTCGCACATCGGGGCTGGCGAGCATCAGAAAGAATCCGTCTTCGGAATCTTTCGGCCGGTAGCTCAGCACATTCATTCCGACCGCTCCCCGTTCTGTTCCGAACAGCAGCCGAAAGTCGTCGGGGTTGGAAACGTTGTGCAGAGTCATCTTGCAGACGGCGTGTCGATCATCCGGCCGCTGAACCTCGATCGCGTGCGTCGGGCTATAGAGGTTCTTCAGCGGGTCGGATGTTTCGACTCGAACGATGACGTTCATCGTTTCGACCGGATGATGCGCGTGCTTGTGTGTCCCGATCGGCAGCAGCAGATCGACGACACCGCTCTCGCTGCGGAGCAATTGCTGATAGCGAATCTCGACTTTCCGTTCGGCATTCGGCGGCACAGGGAAGACGCTCGTTTGGAACAACCCTTGGCCAAGGTATTCGAGCAGTGCCGGATCTTTACGCTGACGAACGATGGACTCGTAGATCGCGCGGGCTTCTTCTTTCTTCATCAGCTTGCCGGCGAGTTCCTTGCCATCGACCAGCAACGTGAGCTGACTGACCGCCGCGTTTTCCGGCATGGGGAAGAGAAGCTGTGCTTCGAGCACCTGGCTGCTGACGTTCTGAAAAACTTGCGAAAGTTGGACGGTCGCGATCTGGTCCTTGACCGTGACGTTCATGTCTACCGACCGCACTTTGTAAAACGAAGGCGGCGGAGCAGGCCGAGTCGGAGCGGGCAGCCGAGTGATTCTTGTCCCGTGGTCGATGATCACCACTTGAGCTTGAGCGAGGTTGGCAAACAGAGCCGCAAAGCCGGCGACGATGAGAGTCCAAAATCCTCGCTGCATGGCAATTGCTCCTTACTGGAATTCACGAGCCGAATGGGAATCAGGCGGTTCGACAAGCGGCCGTTGATGGAAGTTCCCACAATTTTCGGCAGCTTGTTGGCTTTGGTGCGCAGGTCTAAACTCGCGCCGCCAAATGGTAAGACGAAGGAACGCCCGAATCCTTAGGAGCGATGCGACGTGGAAATTTTGGTCAACGGAGAACCTCGGCAGGTCGAGGGAGCCTGCACGGTGGCGAAGCTGCTGGAGGAGTTGAAGTTGCAGCCGCGATATTTGGCGGTCGAGCGGAATCAGCAACTCGTGCCTCGAGCCACCCACGCTGCGTGCGTGCTTCAGCCGGGAGATCGGATCGAGATTGTGACGCTGGTCGGCGGTGGATGAGGCTCCTCGTGTCGTGGCCCGATTTATCGGGTCTGGCCAACGACCGAATCAATGCGGTCATGACAAGCGTCGAGGTTCCAGTCCGCCACTCTTGTGAGAGTTGAACGATGCCTGCGATTTTTGAATTCCGTCACACCGTTCAGCCAAGCGAAATCGACGGCCAAGGGCACGTGAACAACATCGAGTATTTGCGCTGGATGCAGGACGCGGCAGTCGAGCACTCGGTCATTCAAGGTTGGACGACTCAGCGTTATCTCGAATTCGGTGCGGTCTTCGTCGTGCGGTCGCATCAGATCGAATACCTGCAACCGGCGTTTGCCGGCGATGA
The DNA here is from genome assembly GCA_005778115.1 of Planctomyces sp. Classification (GTDB taxonomy): domain Bacteria; phylum Planctomycetota; class Planctomycetia; order Planctomycetales; family Planctomycetaceae; genus SXKJ01. The sequence continues at coordinate 4,024 of SXKJ01000458.1, forward strand.
AATCAGAGTCGTGACGTGGGTCAACAACTTCGACAGATTCACTTCGCTGCGCAAATACCAGGTGGTCCGCGAACGAGACAACTTGTTGCTCGCCAGCGCCGCGACGAATTGGGCTTTCATCAGTTGGCCGAGACGATTGCCCAAACGCTTTCCACCAGAGTTGGTCGAAGCGTTCGTGATCGTTCCCGAAGATCAGGAGCCGAGCGTTCCTCATCCGGCACGATTGCCCCAGTAACGCGATTTTTATTCTTTTCGCGTGAGACGAGGGTTTGATTTTCGGGAGCCGCGCCCGTCGGGGTTGCTCGAAACAATCTGCCACGCTTCGCCAATGAGTTCGCGCAGGAAGGACTCGTCGATCTGAGCCAGTCGCACGAGGATCCACGGGTATTAGAGATAGTGGACGCTCAGAAAAAAGGGCTCTCCGCCATTCGTGTTGAAGACGAATTCGTGAGCCGCAAGGCGCTAGCCGCGGGTCGAGGAAAAGAACCCGCGGCTAGCGCCTTGCGGCTCACATGGCACCGAAATCAACACGAATGGCGGAGAGCCGAAAAAAGATGTCTGGTGCTCCGTTGAGGAGCAGCGTGCGATCTGCCAGCGTCGTTTTAAGGA
>SXKJ01000459.1 GCA_005778115.1 Planctomyces sp.
GAGTTCAAAGGCACCGGTAACACCGAGCTTGTTCTCGATCGCCGCCTCGTCGAAAAGCGGATCTGGCCCGCCATCGACGTCAACAAATCCGGCACCCGCCGCGAAGAGTTGCTGCTCAACGAAGAAGAACTCCGCCGCATGTGGATCTTGCGCCGAGTCCTCAACGACATGAGCCCCGCCGAAGCAATGGACTTGCTCGTCAACCGGATGAGAAAGTCCAAAACCAACGAAGAGTTTTTGATGGCGATGAATCTGAATTGATCGAACCGCGGTTTTCGTTTGACCGATCATGGAAGGAGCACGCGATGACACTTCAAGTTTTGATCCGCGAGGAGCGAGACGGTGGCTACTCCGTCAGCGTTCCGGCATTGCCGGGTTGTCATTCGCAAGGCGATACGATGAGCGAGGCGCTGACGAACATCCGCGAAGCCGCCGAGTTGTGGTTGGAAGTTACGGAGGAAGCGACTTTGGCTCAGCTTCAATCTGAGTCCGCCACAGCCGAGCTTCAGGAGATTGAACTGTGAAACCGATCTCCGGCCGGCGCATGTGCCGAGTGCTCGAACAGCACGGCTGGTCATTGGTGAGAATTAAGGGAAGCCATCACGCCTTTCGAAACCCCGACTCAACAATGACGATCGTTGTCCCGGTTCACGGAAACCACGATCTGAAACCTGGAACGCAACACGGCATCATGAAAGACGCCGAACTGACGAATGCGGACCTCGAGTAACTCGACTCCGCACAACACAAGACACAAGACACAAGACACCAACCCACCACCATGCCCACCACCATCGACTCCAATCTTCTCATCGGCGACGCAAGCGACCACTTCGCGATCATCGTGTCGCGATTCAATGACCTCGTCACGCACCGATTGCTCGACGGAGCACTCGAAACCTTCCGCCGCCACGGAGCTAAAGAAGAGCAACTCACCGTCGTCTGGGCACCCGGCGCGTTCGAGCTACCGCAACTCGCGCTACATCTCGCGAGCAGCAAGAAGTTCGCCGCCATCGTCGCCCTCGGAGCCGTCATCCAAGGCGAGACGACTCACCACGACTACATCAACCACCAAGTCGCCGCCGGCCTGATGCGGACCGCTCAAGAGACCGGCATCCCGGTCCTCTTCGGTGTCCTCACCTGCGAGAACCTCGACCAAGCCCTCAACCGAGCCGGTGGCAAAGCCGGCAACAAAGGGACCGAGGCGGCGCTCGCGGCAATTGAAATGGTCAATACGTTGAAGCTGCTGAAGTAGGTCAGACTTTTCAGGCTGACCAATCGTCGTTCGGCCATCGACCCCCTGAGAGCCTTCATGTCAGGCTAGAAAGCCTGACCTACTGGAACCACTGCCTATGTCCACATCCCGCCGCTCCCGTGCTCGCGAACTTGCGATGCAGATGCTTTATCAAGCCGACCTCAACCCCGACGCCAAGGCCGACACGATTCGCGCCATGATCGCCGAGGAACTACGCGAGCCCGGCCTGCAAGAATTCGCCTGGAGCCTGTTCTCTGGCGTGATGGAATGGAAAGCCCAAATCGATCGGCATCTGGAAGAAACCGCCGCCAACTGGCAGCTCGCACGCATGGCTCCGACCGATCGCAACATTCTTCGATTGGGCGCGTACGAGTTGTTGCACACCGACACGCCACATCGAGTCGTCATTGACGAGGCGGTCGAGATGGCCAAGAAGTTTGGCTCGATGCAATCCTTCCAATTCGTCAACGGCATTTTGGATCGTCTGGTGCCGGACGAGAAACGATCCAAGCCGGCGACACCGACCAACGATTGAGGCGAGAGTTTCCGTCATGACCGACGTGCGAATTGAAGCTGCGAAGTCCACCGACTACTTGAACGTCGCCGCGCTCGATCGGATTGCGTGGCCGATCGTCCCCGATGTGTTCATCCCGGACGGCGAACACATCTGGCGAATCTGGAGCGACATCGCCACGCTGCTGGTGGCTCGGCAGGCGAATGACGCTCAGCCGCTGAGCGAGTCACACGACATCGCTGGTGCGCTGGTGCAATTCCCGACCAAGGCGGGAGAACTGTTCCTGCACAAGATCATGGTGCATCCGGATTGCCGGGGTGCTGGCATCGGAACCAAATTGATGCGTGCGGCGCTGGCTCAAGCAAGCGTGTCGGTCTTGCTGACGGTCGATCCCCAGAACACACCAGCGGTGAAGCTTTATGAAAGTCTGGGTTTCAGCGTGCGCGAGCACATTCGCGGCTTCTATCGCCCGCACGAAGACCGATACCTCATGGTCTATCGCTAAATCTCGCCGTTTCGCTTTGGGTGAGTGAGCGGCAAGGCGCTAGCCGCCGGTAATTCGTGGAGACTTCAACGCATTCACCGGCGGCTAGCGCCGTTCCGCTCAAAAAATGCCGGGGGCTGACGCCGCCCCGCTCGCCGAGGTGATTGGCTACTTCTTCGCCGTCTCGCGAGTTCGCCGAGTCGGACCTTTCGGAGTCGGTTCGGCTTCATCAATGCGAACTTCTTTCAAGCTTCCGTCAGCTTCGCGGAGTTGTTTCTTACCAACCACGGCGACGCTCTCATCGGAAGTGACAGTCACTGGCTCGGCCAACGGCTGAGTCGGTCGTTTCGACAACCATGAGGCAGCGCGGCCAGGGCCATATCGCCAAGCCAGCAACCAGCCCGAAGCGCTCATAGTCGGCGGATCGGCGGAGACGTGGACCACATGCCGCACGTGCAGCCAGACCGACATGAGATGACACCATTGCAGCGATGCCAGCAGCAGCCGACTGACGAACTCCCAGTCCTCGGCGTTATCGGTGCGAGCGTTCCACAATTCGAGGCCGATCAGCGCCAACGCGCAGAGGGCTCCGACAGAATGCAGCACACGGCTGGTGAGGTCGTTTCGGAACTCGGCTCCCAAGTTCGCCCACAGCACGAGTCCGGCAACGAGCAACGGCAGCAACCACAGCGCGGTCATGCCGGCCGAGTTCGCCACCGATCCCGCGATGGACCAAGACACCAATGCCGCGACCAATCGATGGGCGTCCGTCAGACAAAGCAGCGCAGCGGTGAAGAACCCGGCCGCCGTCCAACCCCACGCATAGAACCGACCGCCATAATCGACGGGACTGCGTGAGCGAACCCACCACGCCAGGCAACACAATTGTGCCGCGATCAACCAAGCCACGGCTCCGCTGCCGACCAGCAGCCGATTCAGAAACGGTGCGAGCAGATCTCCCGGCACCGAACCCGCCATTGAGGCTTGTTCGGCGAAATGCCACGCGGTGAGCAGTCCCAGAAAACCAATCGCGCTGGCGATTCCGAGCGTCCAGCACTTCCAGAGCGCTTGCGGAATGACTTGCGGCAGCCAGAGCCATAGGTCCGGCTGAGCAGCCTCTTCCGACGACAATACCTCTCGTTCCACTCGCGCGGAGGCAGACGCCGAGCCATCCTGCTCGTGTTCCCACACCAGCCGTCTCCGGTGTCGAGTATCCAAGAGTCGGGAGCCACCTAGTCCCATCGCTCACCTTCGATTCGCCAAGCGCGGCGAATTCGCGAATCGTGCGTCTCCGGCCGGCGAGCGCCGATCAAGATTCCGGATGGAGCACGTCTCCCTAACATCGGACACTTCCGCACGACTCTCGCGACGATTCTGTCACGTCCCGCGATGGTGCGAGCATTCGTGGACATTGCCGCGCTCTCGGCAAAATCTGCCGGTCATGCAGGCCCGCAAAACGTCTTCGCGCATTGACGAACTCACTGCTATACCTCGCGCGATCACAGACAATACTGGCAAGCGGGGCGGCGTCAGCCCCCCCCGGTGCCTTCACCATAAGGAGACACGATGGAACCAGCACCTTCAGTTTTGGAACTGCTGCGGCAGAAGTTGTTGAATCCCGCGATCTATCAAGACCATGCTCCCAATGTCATTGGCGCATTGGCTGTATTGTTTGCCGCATGGGTTGTGGCGGGCTGGGTGAGCCGGCTCGTATACCGCAGTTTGAAGTTGGCGAAGATCGACGAAACGCTGGCCCGGTTCACCACCAAATTCACCTGGTGGGGAATGCTGGTGCTCGCGCTGTTTTGCTGTCTGGAGTCATTTGGCGTGAAGACTACCAGCTATGCGGCCGCGATCGGAGCGGTTGGCTTCTCGATCGGCTTGGCCTTTCAGGGAGCGTTGGGCAACTTCGCGGCGGGGATCATGCTGCTGGTGTTTCGGCCGTACAAAGTTGGTGACCTGATTGTGGTCGGAGGCCAGACGGGGACGGTCGATGAGATCGATCTGTTTTCCACAACGCTCGACACGCCGGACAACCGCCGGATCATGGTTCCCAACGGCTCGATCTTCGGAAACACGATCGAGAACACGTCGTATCATCGGACACGCCGAATCGACGTCACAGTGGGCGCGGCCTATGCCGCCGATATCGACCAGACCTATGAAGTTCTGATGCGAGCTGTGTGCGCAGTTCCCGGAATCTTGTCCGAGCCTGCTCCGGAAGTCGTGCTGCTGGAACTGGCAGACTCGTCGGTGAACTGGTCCGTCCGAGTCTGGGCCGCCTCCGCGGACTTCGGCCTGGTTAAGCAGCGGACGATTCGCGCGGTGAAACTCGCCCTTGATCACGCGGGAATCGAAATGCCGTTCCCGCAAATGGACGTGAACCTGCGCGGGCCAGCATTGGCAAGTTTCGTCGCTAACGCGGATCGAAAAGCCGCGTAGCAGCACGACGCGCCAGCGAGTGATCTCAGTGAGGACCACTCGCTTGCGGGTCGTGCTATTTGCCGCCCAGGAAGCATCTCGGCTCACTGGACGGCTTCGGGAGACGATCATGCGTTTGGCTCTGATGTTGACACTCATCCCGCTTTCGCTGACCGGTTGCCGTTGGATGGGAGACTACTCACCGCTCGGACCGCTCGAGCGAAAGCTGGTCTATCGTCTGCAAGTCTATCCTGACGGGAACTGGAATCTCCCCACACCGAACACTGAAGAAGTCTGGTTCGAGGGGCAGGACGGTACGCGTCTGCATGGATGGTTTCTTCCGCACCCGGCTCCGCGAGCGGTCGCACTGGTCTGTCATGGCAACGCCGGTTGCATCGCGGGTTTGCAGGAGTCATTGATTCGACTCAACCAGCGGCACGATCTTGCGGTGATGGCGTTCGACTATCGCGGCTTCGGCCGATCATCAGGAACGCCTTCGGAAGCCGGACTGCTGGCGGATGCTCGATCCGCGCGCGATTGGTTGGCGAATCGAACCGACACCGGCCGCGAGGATATCGTGTTGATGGGCTACTCGCTGGGTGGCGGTGTCGCCGTCGATCTCGCGGCGAAAGATGGAACTCGTGGGCTGGTCTTGTAGAGCACTTTCTCGAATCTGCCCCAAACGGCCGCGCATCATTATTCGTGGCTGCCGACGAACCTGTTGATGACGCAGCGATTCGATTCGCTGGCGAAGATCGAGAGATACCACGGTCCGTTACTGCAAAGTCACGGCGATGCGGACACGGTCATCCCTCTGGAATTGGGACAGCGGCTGCATCAACGACACGCCGGCCCGAAGCAATTCATCACGATTCCTGACACCGGACACCTCGATGCGGACTCCGAGGAGTATCAGGTCGTTCTTTCGGAGTTCCTGAGTCACCTTGAGCCAACGGCTCAGCAGTCACTAACCCGAAGAGGCTGTGATTTTTTGTAGGGCGGGACAAGCTGAGTACTCTCAGCGCCGGCCCACCAATCATGTTCCAAGCGAAATTGGTGGGCCGGCGCGACGAGTACGTCGCTGGTCCCACCCTACAATTCAAAAACTCACAGC
>SXKJ01000460.1 GCA_005778115.1 Planctomyces sp.
CCGCGGGTCGAGGAAAAGAACCCGCGGCTAGCGCCTTGCGGCTCACATGGCACCGAAATCAACACGAATGGCGGAGAGCCCGATTTTGCTACAGCGTGCGACCTTCCGCCGCGCTGTCGAGTTGATCGGGGTCGATGGGTTTTATCGGTCGCTTTCCGCCGCTCCCCATTTTTGGTGGAGTCGCGTCGAATCCATCCGGAGCTTGTCCGGTTTCCAGCGGTTGCTCGCGCAGAAACATGCGATCGAACATCGAGGCCGGTGGGTCAGACATTCGCAAGCGTTTTGACCATTCCTGAGCCTCTCCCCCAAACGCCTGTTGCAGCGATTCACGGGCCTCATCGCACTCTTCCACTTGAAGCATCCCCCAAACTCGGCGAGCCGCGTCGGCCAACGCTTCACTGGACCGATTGTGCTTCAGCCCCTCAATGAGCAGCCTCCAGGCCGCCAAGAAATCACCTTCCCGCGCACGCTCATCGGCGAGGTTTAACCAAACGGTTGCCAGTCCCGGATTACGGCGCAGAGCTTCCCGATAGTGGGGCACGCCGTCGGACAAACTCTCCGCGCGGCGACCGAGCAAGGCGTGATAGTTCGCATTCCAAAACGGATGCAGCACGCCATAGACCGCCAATGGCAGCAACAAGACATGCGCGGCAACCCAGGCTCGCCGCCCTTGTCGATGACGTGACGCTCGCGCATTCAACCAACCGTAAGCGACTCCCGCGAAGTGCGCCACATTGGCGATCCGCAAGACGTTGAACGCCGTCAGGGCCAACATCGCGAAGAGGAAAATCCAAAAGCTGCGAATCGCCTGCTCCGGCAATCGCCGCGCGATGTTCGAGTCATACTGACGCTCGATCAAACACCAGCCGAACATCGCACACGCGACTCCCGACAATCCCAACGGAGTCGTCCCCAGGTAGTACTCCGGCAACAGCGGCACGAGCGACGCGAAGAACCAGAAGCCCAGATAAGCCGCTCGCCGCATCCGCCGTTCGAGCAGCGGCCCCAGCAGCCACAGCGTGCTGGCGTTGAAGAACAGGTGCAGCACATTCGCGTGATGAAACGCGCTGGCGGGAATCCGCAGCCAGCGCCACCAAGGCCCGTCCCACAGCGCGAATGGTCCCTTGATATCGTCGTCCTTCCCAAAATGCAGTGGCACCACCATGCCGAAGACATGGCTGGCCCCTTTGGGATCCTCGATCCGGTTTTGAGCGATTTCTACCGCGATGAACAGCACTACCGACGCAGCCAGCAGGCTGAACGTCACAGGAGCAAACCCAAAATCACGGCGCAGCGCGGCAAACATGCGGAATCCCTTCTCCGATAAAATCCTTCACGAGTTGTAGCGGAGACAGGGCAAACGTGCGAAGTTCTTGATTGAGAAGACTCGGAAAGCCAGTGAGATAACCGTACCGCGACCGTTAGGGAGCGGCCTGTGTTCGGCATCACGGGCCGCTCCCTAACGGTCGCGGTACGGATTTGAAATCGGTTCTACTTACTTCCACTCTTCTGTTCGCGCAGGATCGTCAGATCAATCGCCTGCCCGGAATCGAGCACCACCTTCGCCGCGACCTTGCGAAGTACCTCTTCCAACGTATCAAAATACTTGCGACGCAGCGTCATCTGCCGAGCCTCCGCATACGAGCGGCGGCCGGACTGCTCGTCCGACCGCAATTGAGCGATCAGTTTGCCGAAGCTCTCGGATTCCGCCTTCGCCGATTCGACCGATTGGCGACGGATGACTTCCGCCGCATCCTTGGCACGCTGAGCCGTCGCACGGGCCTCCGCCTCGCGTTGCTCCGCATACGCACGAGCCTGATTGATTGCCGTCTCCTTATCTGCGCGAGCATTCATCACGTCGATGAACTCCGCCTTCACGCGCAGCGGCGGCGACACATTGCCGATCGTCACGTCATCCACCGTCAGGCCCAGACGTTGCTCCGCCGCCAACCGTTGCAGGTGCGACGTCATCAGCTCGCGCAATTCGTTTCGGCCGAGCGTATGCACGAAATCAACGCCGCTGTGCAACATCGCGTCCGCCAGCACCGACTCGGCCAGCGTCCGCAGTCGCCGTTCTGGCGAGACCGCCGCGAACAGAAAATCGCCGATCGCCGAATCCGAAACCCGGTAGCTGACGCTGATCTGCGCGTTGAGGATGTTCTTATCACCGCTCAAGAACTGAGCCTGCCGCGCCGGATCGACGTTTCGGAGAAACGAGTTCTGCAACGGTTCTTCCTGCTCCAAATTACCAACGCTGAGCGTGCGAATCTCATTCAGTTTCACGCGATCGACCGACGCGAACGGCCACGGACAGTCAAAGTGCCAACCGCTCGGCCACAGTCGCACCTCGCCATTTGAGTTCTTCACGGCCGCTCCGAAGCGACGCACGACGGCGGTCTCGTTGCCGCGAACGACGAAGAAGCCGCTCAGCAGGTAGGCCACAAGAAGAAGTGCAAAGTAAAAAGTGAAGAATGCAATGTTCAAAGTGACACGGCCAGCGCGACGCTGTGAACTCGCCGTCCGTTGTCCCTTGCCTACATTTTGCACTTTGCACTTTGCACTCTGCATTTTGCACTCTTTTCCGTTCAAGGAGCAGTCGCCCCATTCACCGCCGGCTTCGGTTTCGTCTCGCTCGAATTCACCTCACCAGGCACCCCATCCGTCAGCATTTTCAACATGTTCGAAGAGGCCGACAGCACGAGCGTCGTCTTGTCGTTCAGGATCGTGCGATAGGCATCGAGCGTTCGCATCGTGCGATAGAATTCCGGATCGGCTGCGTGAGCTTGATTGAGGATCGCCGTCGATTCGGCTTCGGCCTCGCCGCGAATGCGTTCGGCGTCGGCGTCCGCCTTCGCGATCAGTTCGGCGCTCTGGCGGTCGGCGCGACTGCGGATGACTGTGCTCTCGGCCAGTCCCGCGCTGCGATAGCGGTCGGCGATCTTCTGGCGTTCGCTTTTCATCCGCTCAAAGACCGCTTGCTGATTGCCGAGCGGGAAATTGATCCGCTTGATTCGAGCGTCGACGATCTCGATCCCAAGTTCTTCGAGCAGCGGTTCGCCGTCGGCTCGGCCATGTTGCAGTTGCTCGCGAATCTCCCGTGAGAGGTCTTCGAGCACTCCCGTTTGATTTTCCGCCGGCCCGGCTTCGGGATCACCGACTCGCAGCAAGTTACTGAGTTCAAGCTGTCCAACTCGCGTCGCCACGATCGACCGCACCTTGTTGGCGAGCCTCTCGGCCGCCACCTCGTGACTGCCCAGCGCCTTGAAGAAGGTGATCGCCGAATGATTCGCGTCGGACTGCGCGATTCGCCAACAAACGAACGTCTCGACCGTGATGTTCTTCTTGTCGCGTGTGAAAATCTCTCGGCCCGGCGGATCCAACAATTGCACGCGAGCATCAAAACGCCGGGCCGCCCCAATCGGCCACGGCCACTTGAAGTGCAGCCCGCGATCTTCCGGCCGGTCGTAAACGGCGGAGATATGCCCCAGCCGTTCGACGAGCACCAGTTCGGTCTCATCGACTTGCACGATGGAACTCATCGCGGGCAGCAATGCCACGCCGACCAGCGCGACCACAAAGATCGATCGCCGCCAAGTCGCCGGTTGTAGTTGGTCATTAGTCATTGGTGTTGCCTTTCGCCCACTCTCCCTATCTCCCACTCTCCCCATCACTTTTCCGACTCCGGCATCTCGATCCGCTGCAACGGTGTTTCCGGTGACGGCAATCGAATCGGCGACTGCCCCGGTTCGGTTAGCCATAAATGCGATTTGCCACGCAGTGCCGGGTCAAGAATCATCAACGGCCGAGCGGCCAGAACTTTCTCCATCGTGGTCCAATACAGATGCAGACCGGTCAGCGTCGGTTCGTCGGAGAAGACTTTCACAACGCTGTTGAACCTCGCGGCCGAGCCATTCGCGGCTTCGACTTTGCGAGTCTTCTCTCGCCGAGCGGCCAACAACTTCGCCGCCGCATCGCCAGAGAGGACTCGGTCCTCCGAATCAAATCCCGCCGTCAGCTTCAGCCAGAGCGCATCGTCCAACTGCCAACCGGTCACACCGCCGGTCGTCGAAGCATCGGGCAAGCGTTTCGCCGAACCGGCACTGTCAGTCAGAACGCGAATCGCCTGCTCGCCAGCGGCCGTGAGCACCTTGCGAGCGTAATAGCCTTCCGCCTCGTTGATGAATTGCTCGCGCTGCTCGATCGCATCGGCGACTTGCCGATACGCCGGCACGACCTGCTGCGGCGGATGAATGTCGAGCAGGCACAAATCCAGCACTTCGACGCCGATGTCATACGAGGCGATCAACTCGCGAATGCGCCTCAGACTGGCCGCCTCGATTTCGCGTCGCCGATCCGTCAGCACCGATTCGAGCGATTCCGTCGCCGCGACTTCACGGAGCACACTTTCGGTGACAGATCGCAGCGTCGCTTCCGGTCGTGAAGACGCGAACGCGAACCGTCTCAGATCGCCGATGCGGAACTGAACCTCCCCCGTCATCTCGATCGGGACTTCCTCGCCGGTCAGCGTGAACGATTCGGGAGCGACCGGTTCGTACTCGGTCTCGGCATGCTCGCTCATCCATTCGACCGGAGGGCGGTAGAGACCGTCCGACTTGAGCGGAGTCGGAGTAGCTCGAAAGCCGATTTGAATGGCTCGCACTTCGGCGACTCGTTCGCGGCGGGTGCTTTCTAAAACTCTCGGCCAACGCCAATGCCAGCCGGCTTGGAGAGTCGTCTCGAAACGCCCCAACCGCGTGACCACCGCTTGCTCGTCTTCGCCGAGCATCACGATTCCCGAACAGCACCACCACACACCAAGCACGGCAGCCGCCGTGCGCAGAAGCGTCGACCAATGATTGAGAAACCCAAACACCAGCTTCGTTGGCGAGAACTTATCTACCATCCATTCGGCAACACTCGCCGCCCCGTTAGAGGCTCGGCCAAGACGTGTTTCGTGCCAGCGTTCAAACCACAGCAATCGCATCGCATTGAGCATCACCGCCAGCGAGGAGAACTCATGAAACACCGCCGCGACCGCCGGATTTATCCAGCCCAGGCTCCCCAACAACATCCCAAACGCATTCATGCCAAAGGCGAATACGAAAATGCTCTGGCGAATCACGATGACCAGTTGCCTCGACAGTCGCAGCAATCCAGGCAACGGTCGCAGCGGATCACCCATCAAGACGAGATCACCCGCTTCAGCCGCGAGATCACTTCCGACTCCACCCAGCGCGAGTCCCACCGTCGCGGTCGCCAATGCGGGCGCGTCATTCACCCCATCGCCGACCATCGCGACTTTGTGTCCGGCGGCGATCAGCTCTTCGATCCGCTTGGCTTTGTCAGCCGGCAGCAGTTCGGCACGAACGTCGTCGATACCTAGTTGCTCGGCGATGCGTCGGGCCGGTTCGGCTCGGTCGCCGGTGAGCATCGCAAACTGACTCACACCGGATTGACGCAACTCGTGCAGAACTGCGGCAGTCTCTGGCCGCGAGGCATCACGCAGACCGATCGCACCGAGCAACTCTTGCTCGATCGCGACCAGCAACACCGATTGGCCTTGTTGCTCCAGCTCAAGCAGTCGCTGCTCGAATTCGGCCGGGACCGTGATTCCTTGCGAAGTCATCAGGCGACGGTTGCCGACGATGATTTGAGATTTGAAATTTGAGATTTCAGATTTCAAATTCGCCCAGGATCCAAGTTGCTCGTTGCGCACAGTCGCGACGACTCCAGCACCAGGATGTGCGGTCAGTTCATCCGCACCGGTAATGACGCATTGTCGAGCTTCCGCTTCTCGTACCAACACGCGAGCGATCGGGTGCTCGCTGCGTTTCTCCGCGATCGCCGCGAGACGCAAGAGGTCGGTTTCATCGTAGACGACGCTGCCAGCGTCGGAACGGACGCTGGCAGCGTCCGCCACGGCGATGTCCCCAACCGCTAACTCGCCGCGAGTCAGTGTGCCGGTCTTGTCGAAGACGATCGTGTCGATCGACGCCAAGCGTTCCAGCGCGACCGAGCCTTTCACGACCACCCCCGCGCGAGCCAGCCACGCCATCGCCGCCATCACCGCGCTGGGCGTCGCGAGAATCAACGGGCACGGACACGCCACAACCAGCACGCTCAACGCGGGCAAGTACCCCGCCAACCATGTGCCGCTGGCGATTCGCCAACCAATAAGCGTCAGCGCGGCGACAGCCAAGACGACGGGCAGAAACCAGCGAGCCAGCCGATCCGCCGTCCGCTCCAACGACGCCTTGCGTTGCGTCGCCTGCCCAACCATCTCGACGATCTGTGCGAGCGTCGTTTGCTGGCCGACTTGAGTGGCCGTGATGCGCAATGCTCCGAATTGATTCAATGTCCCTGCGAAGACGCGATCACCGACCGACTTATCTGCCGGCACGCTCTCACCGGTCAGAGCACTTTGATCAACCGCCGATTGCCCAGCCGCAACGGTTCCGTCTACAGGAATCCGCTCGCCAGGTCGGACGATGACTGTGTCGCTAACGATCACCTGTTCGATCGGGACTTCTTGTTCGTCATCTCCGACAAGCACACGCGCGGTGCGGGGACACAACTGGAAGATACGCCGGACCGCTCGTTGGGCACGATCGACTGTGTAGCCTTCGATACTCTCGCCGCACAACGCGATGAAGACGACAAGCGCGGCGGTTTCACTTTGCCCCAAGACAATCGCCGCCAGACACGCGATCGTCAGTGTGAGGTCTGCTCCGACTCGGCCCGACAACAAGCCGTCGAGCGTTTGATAAAGAATCCTCGCGCCACCGAGTACCGCCGCCAGCAAGGCCAAACGAAAGCTGAAGAGCATTCGCGTCGCCAACAGCTTTGACCACCAATCAGCGTTCGCAGCGACTGGTGGTGTCGTGCCGGGCGCAGTCCCCCACACAAGTCCGAGCGCGACATCAGCGAGCAACAACACCCCGACCGCCGCCGTCAGCAGATAGATCGGTGCCGACCGATAATGAAAATTCTCCGCCGCGCGATCGCCGGCCGAGTTGGCTCCAGCTTCCGGCAGAAATTCTCGCGGCGATTCAGGCGCGTAGTGCATCGCAACGGTCGGTCAAGAATGAGGAATCGCCACCGTGCGAAGTGTTCCCCTTGGAGTGCGGCGATTCATCGCCGCTTTCCCTTTGCGGCGAAGCCGCTTTCTTTCGCAGAGCGGTCAAACCGTCCCCAAAAAGAAAGCGGCTCCGCCGCGATCCAAAGCGGCGATGAATCGCCGCAGTCCAAAGTGGCCGCATCCTACTGGTCGCGAACGGCGCTTCCCAGTTCCGGTTCGGCATCAGCGCTCGCCATCGCCAAGGACAACCCGCGCGATCCGCACAATCAGTTCGGCCAACGTCCGGGAGCACGTCCGCGAGCATCGCTTTCGAGAAACGCTTGCAGCATGACCTGTGCGGCGACCTTGTCGAGTCGCTCTTTTCGCTTCTTCGGGCTGACCTCCGCCTGTTGCAGATACAGCTCCGCCATCGCAGACGAGTACCGCTCGTCCCAATACACAACCGGCAATCCGCAGGCTCGCCCGGCCCATTCGCCGAACGCGCGAGCTTCCTTCGCTTTCGACCCTTCATCGCCGCTCATGTGGACCGGCAGGCCGACGACCAAGCCGACTGCTTGGTACTCGATTGCCAGCCGCTTCAAGAACGTGGCGTCTTCCGGTTCTTTGCGTCGCGTGTAGTTTTCAAGCGGGCTGGCAATCGTCTGATCCGGCGTCGAGACCGCGACGCCAAACCGCTTTGTGCCGTAATCGAGGCCCAGCAATGTGCCGCGCGTTGGGACGGAAATGTTGTCGGACACGGGATGCTCACGTTGTTGTGGTGATGTCCGTACCGCGACCGTGTGGGAGCGGCCTGCCGTCGACGCGATCCGCCACGGCCGCTCCCTCACGGTCGCGGTACTGCTCTCGCCTGCGAAGCGGGACTTGCTCAATTCGCAAAAGTGGCGAGACTGCGCGGCCAAACTAACCCGAAGAGGCTGTGATTTTTTAGAAGCCGAACTTCAAGAAAGTTTTTTGGGCGCTATAAGTTCTGACATGAATGAATCCAACTCACAAAATGAAGTGTCGGCCGCTCAAGCTCGGATCAAGCGGCCTCATCG
>SXKJ01000461.1 GCA_005778115.1 Planctomyces sp.
CGAGTGTGTCGTAAAGCTGACAGCATCAGCGACGTCGCGCCTGCTGCCCCCAAGGACAGAAACTCGCGTCGCGACCGCTCGGTCGTGGCCGTGTGATTTCGCATGAAGGCATTCCTCGGACGAACCGGCCGTCTGAAACCTCGCGTGTGAACAACATCGCGACGGGAAACAGACATTCGTAGCCGGTCATGTCGTCCCTAAATGCCTCTCGGCGCGCCGATCCCGACATCAATTTCAGAAGTTTTTGCCGCGGAACTGCGATCGAATGTTTGCGCCTTCGTCGGTTGCCCCACGAAATCGGTGTCGGGTCAAAGCGCATTCCGGGCATCTACTGCCTGGCACGCGCCAGGTGGTTCATTCAATTGAAGTCGTCGTCAACGGGAGCAACTCATGCGTCAGTCTTGGCTCAAACATTCTGTCTGGCTGTGCGTTTTCGCATCGTCGGTCGCGTTCTTTCCCGCGGAAGCCTGGGCCAGGGCGGGAGGTGGTGGCGGTGGCAGCGGCAAGGGAGGGATCATCAACCTCATTCTGTTCCCGCTGTGCATCGCGTACTCGTTGTGGGTCGGCTACCTGGTCTTCAAAAAGAATCGCGACAGCCAAAAGGCGCTGGAACGAGCAAAGGTGGATGCCTTCTGGAATCCAGATTCGCTCAAGGACCGCATCAAGTTTGTTTATTTCAAAGTGCAAGAAGCGTGGATGGCTCGCGACCAGCGCATCGCCAAGGACTGCCTGAGCGACAAGCTGTATCAGGACCACAAGCGACAGACGGACTTGATGCTGATGAATCACACCCAGAACATTTTGGAGAACATTCACTTGGCCCAAGCCAGAATCGTGGAGGTCTTGGACTTCGACGACAATTCCAAGGACCAATTCTGGGTCCACATCGCAGGCTCCATGATCGACTACACGATCAACGAGAAGACCGGTGATGTGGTCAGCGGCAAGAAAAATAAGTCCGAGTCGTTCAAAGAACTTTGGAAGTTCGTGCGAGCAGACCACGGCTGGGTGCTCGACGAGATTGACTCATCCGTGCATGCGAATGATCTGCTGGGCATGAACTCTATGACCGAGTCGTGATCGCGGTCCCGCCGCTTAGACATCCCGCGACAGTTCGTGGACCAGAATTTTGCGGATCAGATTCAGCTTGCGCTCGATGGTGCGTGTTGTGCGGCCGCATTTCGCGGCGATCTCGTCGTTGGTGAAGCCTTCGAGTTTCCAAATCGCCAGACGCGTCAGCTCCTCGCTATTCAGTGCTCGCATCCAGAGGTCGTACTGCTCCGCTACCTGCGCCGCGAATTCGGGAGTTGGCTCGCGACTGATGATCTGATCCACGGCGGAACGCTCAGTGTCGGAATCGGTGGGGAGTTCGATCGCGCGAAAATGTCCTCGACGCTTGAGCCGATTCTGGTCCCGTTGCAGATGCAACAGCTTGTGAATCGTGATGCTGACCAGCAGTCGCCATAGTCCCTGCCGGTTGCTCAGCTCCGGAAACCGTTGGTTCTCGACGCCGCGACAGAAACTGGCGAAGGCGCTCAGAGCGACGTCTTCTGGATCAGCGACCCGGCGATCGGTGGCTCGCATACGGTCTTGAACCAGACGTACCAAGCGTTCAAAGAACACATCCCAAAGCCGCTGGGCCGCGTGGTCGTGTCCCGCTTCGAGCTTTCGCAGCCAAGCCGTGACTTCGGTGACCGCAGCTTCGCCAGTCCGCATCGTGGATTCCTCAGAATGTTTTGATTGGAGGCCATTCGACGGCGATTCGATTATGGTGTCCCGCGAACTGCGATGCGACTCCTCCCAGTCGTGTGGCACGACAAATCTCTCGTTCTCGTGTCGGGATTCGGGCCGGACCGGGCATTTCATTTCTGACGATGTGTTTTCGTTGATCCGGTACCGCGGCCATTCTGTGATGGAAGTTCCAAATGAGTGATAAAGCGTCCGAATCACTTGCTGCCGCGCGGCGAGTCGATGCTCGCTGTGATGAATTCGAGCAGGCCTTGGCAGCCGGGGAGTCACCGGTGATCGAATCGGTGCTCACCGGTCTGCCGCCACAGGAACGTCGGACGTTGCTCTTGGAATTGTTGGGGCTGGAAGTCGATTTTCGGATGGCTCGCGCCGAGCGGCCGGTAGTCGGCGATTACGCGGCGCGTTTTCCGGAACTGTCAGCCGAACAAATTGCGGCGGTTCTTGACGGTTCGCGGTTAGGCGGGGACACGCTGATTGGTCGCAAGCTCCATATTTATCAGTGTGTCTCGCTGGTCGGTTCGGGCGCGATGGGGCGTGTGTATCTGGCGATGCACGATGATCTGCAACGCCACTGCGCGTTGAAGATTCTGTCTCCGCGACGTGGTGTCTGCGACGCTGAGTACGTCGCTCGGTTTCAGCAAGAGGGGCAAGCGGCGGCGGCGTTGATTCATCCCAACATCGTCACGTTGCACGCCGTTGGTCAGATGGCGGGGACGCATTTTCTGGAAATGGAATTCGTTCCGGGTCGGTCGCTGCAACAACTGATTCGCGAGGAAGCTCCGCTGCCGGCCGACCGAGCGTTGCGGCTCGCGACGATGGTGGCCGACGGGCTGGCTGCCGCGCATCGTGCTGGGATCGTGCATCGCGACGTGAAGCCGGGCAACGTGATGGTGACACGCTCCGGCATCGCGAAGATCGGCGACTTTGGACTCGCCAAGCGAAGACTGCCGACCGAGGCCGATTCGGCCGACGAGTCGATCTGCGGTACTCCGAGCTACATGGCTCCCGAACTCTTTCAGGGACTGGACGCCTCTCCGGCCAGCGATGTGTACGCGCTGGGACTTTGCCTGTTTCAGATGCTGGTTGGCCGCTTGCCGTGGCGAGACGTTTCGTTCGTGGAACTGATTCGACACGGGCGCACCGAGACGGTTCCGAACGTCCGCGACTTGCGATCTGAGTTGTCACTAGAAGTGGCTGAATGCGTCGCCTTGCTGACGGCGGCGAATCCGAACAAACGACCGGCGGACGCGGCGGCGGCCTCGTTGTTACTGCATGCAGTGCTAGGGCTGGAACGTGATCTCGAATCGTTACTGATCGAAGCTTTCGGCAATGAACCAGCGGTGACTTGGGTCCGCAGCGGCGACAATTACTGTGTCACGCGGCAGTTGCCGGGGGACCGCAAGCAGCGGGTCTTCCTCGAACCGACTCCGCACGCGGTTCACGAGCGAGTTCTGCTTTTGTATTCGATCTGCTGCCCCGCGATTCCCAGTTATTACGAGCAAGCCCTCCTGCAAAACGCAGTCGTCCTGCACGGCAGTCTCGCGATCCGCGAAATCGACGGCCAAAAAATGTTTGTGGTAATCAACGCGTATCCCCGTTCGACCGTCGCCCCCGAAGAGATTCGGCGCAGCGTACTGGAAATCGCAGCACAGTCCGATCTGGTCGAACAGCGACTCACCGGGCACGACGACAATTGATGATTGCCGCACTGCATGTCTGGCTTTCCAGCCTGACCCGCGTGGAATTGAAGGGCTTGGTTTCCCGCCGGATCAGCGTGGAAATGTTGACCTACGCCGAGCCAGTCAGAAAACAAGGTTCCTCAGCAGAATCTGTGAGTGATTTGTTTTTCAGGGAGGTTTCCAAGTTGGTGGAGGAGTGCGAGTTCGGCGACTCGCGAGGTGCGGAAGCCGTGGGATTTTCTCGACACCAGTTTGGCTTGGTTGTTCAAGCC
>SXKJ01000462.1 GCA_005778115.1 Planctomyces sp.
CACATCCACCATCACACGAACCCGCAAATCCTTCGCCAACGCTGCCGCCATCGTCTTCCTCCTCCGTGAGTCCGAACAACTCCGGAAGACTACAGCAACCTCAACAAAGACCTGAAGACCAATCACGAAGATGCTCTAGTCGGAATTACGGATGCTCCTATTCCGCAGCGAGATGGATACCTAATCGTGGGTGAATCGCCTTGATTTAATCAGAGCAAAAGCAAAGTCACGATTACTCGTCAAAGAGGACTTGCTGACGGAGTCCACCGTCCGGCCCCAGATTCGGGTAATCGCTGAGCACTTTTTCTGGGACGGGCTTTCCTGCTCTGAGTGCCTGCTCGACTCGGTATCGGTGCGCGAAATCAGTGCCAAGCCCGCCAATGGCTCGCAAGCCTTCTTCGTCGCCGCTTTCCCGCAAGCGATCACGAAGTTGTGTCCATTCCGCCAACCGCATCTGCCAAGCCTCTCTCGGTTCTTGGACGCTTGCCATTAACGGTTCGGGTTGTCTAACAGGTTCGACTTCCGCTCTCGGCACAAAGTGTGTGAGCGCCTTGTCGAGTTCAACTTTTAGTGCCTCGATCTCTTCACCCCGATGGTACCACCATTGGGTACTCCAGATTCGGTGCAGCCGCCAACCTCTCTTCCGAAGGATTTCACCTCGCCAAACATCGCGCAATCGAGCCGTTCGTTCGCTGTGGTATGTCGCACCATCACATTCGATTCCCAACAAATATCCATACTTGGGGTCGGGAGCGATGACACCGAGGTCGATACGAAAACCTGACTCGCCAACTTGGCTGTGTGCCGTGAAGCCAAGCTTTTCCAAGACGCTTCGGACATCTTCTTCAAACGGCGATTCCGGGCTTCCGGTGGCCATCAAGACAGATTTTCTCCCCGCGCGGTCAAGGTTTTGAATGATCCGTTCAGAATCTCCATCTGAAACCGCCTTCGCGTATGCCAAATAAAGCTGAAGGTATCCTGCCGGGGTCAGCAGGCTTCCCGGTGCGACGTTCGCCGATAACGCAGTGGACACTTCCTCGATTGGCATACTGCCCATCACGACGACCTGCTGCTTGGCACGAGTGACCGCAACGTTCAAACGCCGCTCACCGCCGTTTGCACCCACAGGGCCAAATCGCCGAAAGAATCGCCCCGCAGTATCTCGACCGAACGTCGTGCTGAAGACCATGACGTCGCGTTCATCGCCTTGGACGTTTTCCAGATTCTTAATAAAGAATCCCACGTCCTGGTTTTCTTCTTCGCGCACAACTTCTTGCTCGTACCGGACACGAAACGAAGCGTCTCGCAAGCACTCTTCGTTAATCAAATCCTCGATCAGGTCACGTTGAGGTCGATTGAACGTGACGACACCGACTGTCGGAACTTGGTCATCGGCGTTCCAAATCTCCTTGAGCAAGCGAACAACTTGCCTCGCCTCCTCGGCGTTGGTTCGCTTTTCGTAAACTCCATTGACTTCGTGATAGCGAACGGGGCGAAAACCATTTACGGAAGTCACTCGCGCCGGCGGCGCTTCAAGCCGGCCGCCGTAAAAAGCCCGATTACTGAATTCGATCAGAGCAGGGTGATTGCTTCGGTAATGAACGCTCAGGAACTTTTCTGGTAGGTTTCCGATCGCTCCGGCAAGTAAGTCTTCTACCTGTAGTAAATGAGCAACGCCCATTTGTTGAAGTTGCTGCTCGCGTGAGACAAGTTCATCGGTTGCATCTTGATCTGGCGTTTCCTCCTCGGAGTCGTCGTCGCTCAAACCTGAACTGAAGAAATTTGTTGGCGGGAGTTGCTTCTCGTCTCCGGAGACTGCCACCGCCTTGCCTCGATAGATCGCGGGCACAGCTTGCTCGATCGGACATTGGGACGCTTCATCAAAAATGACGACGTCGAACAGCCCCTTTATTAGCGGAAACACCTCCGCAGCAGTTGTCGGATTCACCAGCCAACAAGGTCGCAGTTTGAGCAAGCCTTCCCCTAATCCGACTTCTACGGCTTCGCGAAGTCGCTTGGCGTCACGGAATTTTGATCGCCGCAACTGGAAGATCGTCTTCCACGGACCGCTGCGAATCGGAATCTGTTCGTTCAACCAAATCGCTTGTATTGCGACGGCTTCAAGGTTTCTCTTTTCGCGGAGTGCTTTTTGCAGATCACGAATCTTCTGTGCATGATCGGGTGGAGTGAGTCTCACAAGGATTGGGTGCCGGCGATGACACTCCGCTTGCCAGGTCAGCACCGCCGAGCATCGGACAAGTGCCGACCACCACTGGCCGTAATCGTCAGCCGTGATATCAACTGATGGAATCGGAATCTGTTCGCCAGCGAGCCGACGACCTTCGTATTCTTCGAGTGCAGCAAGAATCGAACTCAACGGCTCCGCACGACTCGCGCGTGAATGATCCCACGCCATGAGTGACTGAAGACCATCAAGCCCTACCCCGACCTTGCTCAACCAAGGCGAGATTGATTTTCCCATCCGAATAAGGTGTTCCGGTTCGGCGAGTGCCTCTGCTTTTAAGTAACTGCCGAACGCCGCCAGCCTTTGGATCAATTCAGCAGCCAGTGGAGCCCGTTGGAGTGCCTGCTCGATGGCTTCGATCTTTCCACTCAATGACGGGGCGTCGTCATTCGCAACAAGGGCATCCTGAAATTGTTTCAGCCATAGGTGGTGAGCTTCATGAAAACAGAGCTGCTCAGCCCGTTGGAATTCACCGAACGCTACAGACGGAAACGGAATTTGCGATCGCTCTTCTGCCTTTGGCCGACGGCTCGAAACCAGGCGGTTGTTTACCTCTGCAAGATCAACTCGCAGTTTCCGTGCGGAGGCGTAGGCAATTAGCTCGCGTGCCATTTGCCACATCACACGATCGCTTGAATTAGGCTCGAATTTGCGAAGCGTTTTTCGAGCTTGTCGAAACCGGACACTGAGAATTCGCAACCAATGTCCCTCAAATTCCAGTGTTGTCCGTGCCTCAGTGGCGATTTCGGCCAACTGCCTACCCGCAACGTTCTGGCATCTATCGTGCCACGTCGGATCAAGTGGTGTATTGGCGACTTGCTGGGCTAACGCAACCGCATTCTCGCATTCTTTCCGATAGCCACCCCATGCCTCTGACGACACCGCTCGCAACTTCACGATCCAGGCGCGAAGTAGGGTTGTGTATCCCGCTTGGAGGTTGCTGGCGATGTTGCGCAACGTCGGTAAAACCTGCGTCGCTACTTCGGTGAATGCAGAAAGCTCACCGATCAATTCAACACCAGCCCCGTGTTGTTGAACTTGCCAAACGTGTTTTGAATCCAATTCGCGAAGATGACTAATCGCCGCATGGACGTCCGATTGTAGAACTGGGGTGACTTGAATTGTCGGCTGATGATGTTTCCACGGATTCGTCAGTGGTTCCGCTTTGCAAAACCATGTGCCCGATTCGGAGATGTCGCGATTTAGACTCTCTAATTCCTGCGCAGAAAGTTCCGCGACATGTGGCTGAAGTGACGGCAGTGGTCGAACTGTTGGAAAATTGGCGTAAGTCTCGCCTTCGAGGGATTTCATTTGCCGATATGCCAATCCGACTTTGCTATCTCGTTCGTGCATCGCGCGGGCATAATCGTCCAACTCTGATTCTAGCCGATCAATTTCACGAGCAAGGCGATCACGTTTAGATTGCGATGCAACATTGGCTTGTGTTGGCAACAAATCAACTTGTTCCCTGATCGCACGATAGATTGGCAGGCGACTCTTCTCGGTGTCCATGACCTCGACACACAGACCATCAAGGCCGACTTGTTTCAACTTCTCGAAGACCACCCGTGTCGCTGCATATTTCTGACACACCATCAGGACAGTGCGCCGATGCGCCAAAGCGTCAGCGATGACGTTGACGATCGTTTGCGATTTGCCGGTGCCCGGTGGACCATGAACGACTAACCCCGGCTCGTGGCGGGCCTGCCAAATGACACGCTCTTGCGAGAAGTCCGCATCATAGACTTGAAAACGATCGCTTTCCTTCGGTCTGCTGACTTCTGACGGGCGCTGAAGCTTCGTGCCTGAAACAAAGCCGGAGCACACGCCGTCGATCTGTTCCAAGTTCTTGAGTCGGTCGATATCGGCAAGGATTGCCTCGTTTTGCCAGCGAAAGATCCCCAGCACGGCCGAGTTGAAAAACCGAGGACTCTGCTGAGGACTGAGCAGAGTCGGATTCGGTACGGGTTCGAGAGGTCCGTTGCAGTTGATGTGTGGAGGGTCGCGGAATTGGTTTGCCAAGGATGCGACCTGTTCGCCGATCGCTTCCCACGCCATTCCGCCAATCACATCCTGCGCCGATTAGTCCAATGAAAGACCGAGTTGGCGATTGATCCAGCCAGCCATTGCGCGACTGAATTGAACCGGAGCTGCGTTCTGATCTCGCGCGATCAATACTCGGCCTTCTCGCTGATGATCGAGCTGAATCGAAATTGGCCACAAGAATGCAGGCGCAAGAATTCACTGGCGCGAATCACCTTCTCCCACCACAACAAATAGAAGTGGATAACCCAACCAAAGCGACTGTACCCCGGTCTCGCGTTTCACAAGTTCTGCGAATCGCCGCATGCGCAGATCGAGAGCATCGTGTATCGCGCGATGTTCACGGACGATTTTGTTATCTCTCGAATCTGATCGCTCCTCGTCATTGTCTTCAGTTTCTCCGCCGCCGCCAGCGTTTGCAAATCTCAACCGTAGGTCGACGGAGACAGGACTGTTGTCTTCGACGACCGTCTGTAAAACGCGACGTCCAAGGCCATTGGCAACGGACTCAAATCGCGCACAATCCAATAGCCTCCCCGTTCGGGACACTGTGGATTTCAACAATGAGCTTCGCGTGACCGCCGCAAGCAGGCGTTTGTGAAAGTGATCGAGAACAGGTTGATGATCGGACATGACAGCCATTCAACGCAGATTCTTCTGCGGTGTTTCGGAGATGGTGGCGACTGCACGATCTCCGGGTTCGTCAGATTAGAAGTGGAAACAGAGTAACCACCCGAAATGAATTCTGAAATTCGTCGGTCAGATTCCAGATCTGGGAGATGAGATGACACAGAATCAATCCTTTGTGACTGCAAATAGGAATCTCGTGAGTTGCCTCGATCGGCTTGCGGATTGACTCCTCGCTAAAAAACTCGTCAAAAGCGCTGAAACGGAAGTAAAGAAATGGTTTGCCGACTCGGAGCCTAGCTTAGGGACTCCGCTACCAAACAGGGGTGGGGGGCTGGGCAAAAACACTAGCCAACGATGACTCCGCCGATGGTCCGCTCGAATAGTCATCAGCCTAGACCGGCCCGCTTTCGTCAAAGGCGATTGACGCATTCTGCGTTTCCAATTACTCACCGCGACCGAATGGAACCCGCTGGCCGAACGCCACCCACCGCCGACGAAATGGTTTGCCGAACAAGAGTTGCCTGCTCCGTGACAGGATGTCGGCGATGGAACGGCCATCCGGACGCATTGCCTGGGCGTCGGTTCCCAGCCCGAGCGGGACGAACTCTAAGGTTGGCCCGTTGGTCATCGCGGCGTCGCCTGCCCCGATCGCTTCCCCGCCGTCGCTGTCACCACCAGCGTCGAATCGTTCGACGACCAATGCTGCGTTCGGTTGCCGTGGCATCGAGACTGACACCCACGAACAAAACAGAGATCAGTGTGCATCGCCGGTTGCGATTGGCTAATCTCATCGACTGTGGACCAGATCTCTCGCAGCGGTGGAATGGTGTCACAACACGTCTTGAATGCCATCCTTTTACGACTGCCGACGAGATGACTCGCCATCCCCCACCGCTAACACGTCAGTCCGCCGGAGGTGACAAAACTTCAACATCGAGGCCCGCCAGCCGAAGAATCTCGCCCTTCGCGTCGTCGTCGAGATCCGGCCAACCTTCAATCAGCCGAGTGAGTCGCAAATCCAAAACGACGCAAACTGCGTCGGATTCTGCGTCGCCTTGCTCAATAACCTGCGATTTGCCCGAAGAATCTTGCAACTGTCCGGCCCTCTCCTGGGCACCTCAAAAACGGCACCGTCTCACACGGTGCCGTTTTCATTGGTGCTGATGGAAATCGTGACTTCCCGCGGCAATTCGGCGGGTTAATAGTGGCTCGCGTTCGCAACATCCTCCGCTCAAATGAAATCACACTCGGTTTAGTGTTCTCGGAACAGTTCGGTTCGGTCACGTTCACTCAATGATGTCCGAGGTCGAAAATGGCTGTTGCCTCTGGCGAAGCTCGACTCCTGTTGGCAGGCGTGGCGTGAGCGATCATTACGCCGCCGATTGGGATTCGGCTGTTGGGTTACACGGTGCAAGAAGGCTGCTCGCAGGATGTCGAGCGAGAACTGACGGCGACGGTGCTCGTGCTGTCTGACGGTGTGACGAGCGCTGTGGTCGTGGGACTCGATCTGCTGTTCGTGCCAATGCCGTATTCGGATCGCATTCGCGCGGCGATCGGACAGCGGCTGGGGATTCCGGGTGAGAATGTGCTGCTCAATGGCAGTCACACGCATCTGGATCCGATGTTTCCCGGCTGGCAGCAGGAGGAGTCTCCGCAACGCGGACTCCAAGAACGGTATGTCGAGCACCTGGAAGAGGTGCTCGTCGGCGCGGCGAGCACGGCGTGGTCGAAGCGGCAACCGGCCCGGTTGGGGAGCGGTCGCGGAGCCAGCTCCGCTGGGAGTCAATCGGCGTGAGAAGATGCCGGACTGCGGCATCATCATCGGCGAGAATTCGAATGGACCGATTGATCGCACCGTCGATGTGATTCGCATCGACGATCTCGCCGGCAAGCCGCTGGCGGTGGTGATGTCGGCGGCGTGTCATACTGTCGTGCTGGGACCGAAGACGTTGTCGTATTCGCCCGACTTCATCGGCCCGGCTCGCGAATTGATCGAGCCGGCGATCGGTGGTCCGTCGCTGTTCCTGCAAGGAGCTGCCGACAACATCAACCCGGCCTGCGGTATCGGCAGCGGTGGGCCAGAGCAGTTCGAGGACATGCAGCGGCTGGGTCTGATGCTCGGTGGGGAAACGCTGAAAGTCTGGGCGCAGATTCGGACACACAACCAGCGAGGGCCGCGACGGATCGTTAGGTCGGTCGCCGCGATCTCGACCTGGGACTACGAGCCGACTCCGCAAGCCACGATCAATCATCTGTCGGTGACACGCCGTCGCCTAAATCTGCCGCTGGCACCGTTGCCGGATCTGGCGACGGCCGAGTCAGACCTCGCGCGAACTCGAGCGGCGCGAGACGCGGCGCTCGCCGGCGACTCACTCGGCGCGAAGCACGTCGCGCAGCGAATGTTCGCGTGGGCCGAGCAGCGGCATCGACTCGTCTCCGCCGGCAATCGCATCGTTACTCGCGAGATCGAATTATGGGCGATGCGGATTAATGATATCGGCATCGCGACGGTTTCGGCCGAACCGCTCGCCGAACTGGGACTGGAGATCAAGCGCCGCTCGCCGCTGCCGCACACCATGTTTCTCGGCTACAGCAACGGCTGCATCGGCTACATCCCGCCGCCCGAAGCATTCGCCGAAGAAGGCATGAAAGTCGTCGCCGGCGGAATGCCTGGTGGAGCGGTTGCGGGACGCGAGTCGGTGATGCGTGTCTTCGACATTACGGGCGATCCGCAACACGACCGGCATCGGCGAGTCGTTCACTTCGGCACATTCAACGCTTCACCCACAGCGGCGGCGGCCGGAATCGTTGTGCTGCGTCGCGTGGCCGACGGTACCGCCATCGCACAAGCCGATGCCGCCGCGCTTCGGTTGCGAGCCGCGTGGGACGCGGTTCTCGAACGGCAGGGCGTCGCCGGTTACGTCTATGGTCCGGCCTCGACGTATCACGTCTACTTTGAAACGGACCTCGATCGCGTGCGGCAAGCTGGGGCGCGTCGCGATCTGCACACGACCGATGCCACGCGGCTCAAGGGAATGCCGAGCCGGCTGATCGCGCAGTCTCAACTGCGGATGCGATTCGGCGGCGTGGACAACATGAGTTCCACCGGCGGCTTGACCTGTGCCGCGCACACGCCCGACGAGATTGATCGCGCAACCGCCGTCTTTGAGAAAACGGTGATCGCGTTGCGTGACGAGAAGCTCATTTTCTCTCTCAAGTAATATCCACGAACCTCTGGAGAACCTCATGACTCAACCGCAAATCCCAACAGCTCACACGCCCGCTGAATTGCCGCCGATGCCGATTGATCCGGCTTGGGTTCAGGAAGGTTCGCCGACCGCTTGCGGAGCGGTGCTGACTCAGTCGCAGGACAAATTGTTGTCGTCCGGTTTCTGGAGTTGCACGGCGGGTAAGTTTCAGTGGGTCTTCTCGTGGGATGAGTTCGTCTGCATTCTCGAAGGGGAGGTCACGATCCGCGAAGAAGGGGGCGCGACGCATACGCTGAAGGCGGGCGACGTCGCTCATTTTCCGCGTGGTCTGACAACGTACTGGGATGTGCCGAAGTACGTCCGAAAATTCTTCACGCTGCGCACTGCCGAACCGTTTCAATTATGAGCTTGGGTGATGTGTAGGGTGGGTCGAGTCTTCGAGACCCGCCACAAACACTGAACGAATTTGGTGGGGCTCGATGACTCGACCCACCCTACGATGGAAGAACGATTAAGCACCGAATTGAAATCGGAGCCGGAAATGCAGACATCAACTCTTCTGGACCGCCGTGAAATGCTCATCGGCACGTTGGCGAGCGTGGCCTCGGCGACGGTGGCGACTGCGGCACCTCCGCAGCGGTTGCTGATCGACACGCACTTGGAGGTCTGGACGCTCGACCCGAAGTTTCCCTTCAATCATCCGGAGAGCGGGAGGAACCTGAAGGTGGAGATGGCCGCGCCGATCGAGAATCAGGTGGAGCAGATGCGCGACTTCGGTCTGCGCTATGCCGTGTTGATCAATCCACGCTACTTCGGCTGGGACAACTCGTATATCGCTCACAGCTTGAAGAGCTATTCGAAACTTTTTGTCGCGCATGGGCTGCTCAATCCGGAAGATCCCAAGGTGGCCGACAATCTTCGCTATTGGGTCAAGGAGCATGGCTTTCAGGGGATGCGGTTCAGTCCGATCTATCACCCCAAATCGACGTGGCTGAATTCCAAAGAGCATTACCCGCTGTGGCGCGAAGCGGAGAAGTTGGGGACCGTGTTCAACTTCTACATCGCTCCGCATCAGATGCCGATGCTGGCGGACATGGCGGGCCGCTTCCCCGGCGTGAAGATCATTGTGGACCATGCAGGAAAACCCGATCTGAAGTCGCCCGATTGCTGGCCAGAGTTTCGCAAGATGTTCGCGTTGAAACGATTTCCCCAGGTGTGGATCAGCAACTCCGAGCCTTACGAGATGTCGGAACTCAAACGCTATCCCTACGAGGACACGTGGCCGTTCTACAAGGCGATCTACGAGGAGTTCGGCAGCAAGCAACTGGTGTGGGGCACCGGCTATCCGCGTCCGCGGTGGGAGTTGCCGATGGATAAGGAACTCGAATTCGTGGACAAGTACTGCGACTTCTACAGCAACGCGGATCGCGAATTGATGTTGGGCAAGAACGCCTTGCGGATTTGGAAGTTTCCGGGGGCGTGATGCCATTGACGTAGGGTGGCGTCGAGTCATCGAGACCCACCAACTGATCGGCGATTGGTCACCGAGATTGAGGAAGCATTCGTGGTGGGTCGCCTGATGGTTGACCCACCCTACTGCGATCAACCGAACTACTTGAGAGAGCTAAGGTACGCCAACAGGTCAGCGACCTGCTGTGCGGTCATGTCTCGAAGAAGCAGGTCGGGCATCAGTGACTGACGCTGGGGGACGAGTTGCTCAATTTGCTTTGGCGGAATGCGGAGCAGTTTGTCCTGAGCGTCTTTGAGGACCACTTCGTTCTCGTCTTTGCTGATCAGCAGGCCGGTCAGCAAGCGGCCGTCGTCCATCTCTGCGAGGTACGTCACGTACTTCGGGTCGATCAGTTTTGAGGGTTCGAGAATGCTCTCCAGTAGTTGAGCACGAGTCAGTTTCTTGCCGATCGTGGTCAGTTCGGGGCCAATTTCTTTTCCCTCTTTTTGGATGCGGTGGCAGTTCTTGCAGGCGACAGCGGCGTTCTCGAAGAAGACACGTCGGCCTCGGTCTGAGTCGCCGGTCAGCGCGAGGATTTGCTCTGGCCGCACGACGCTGCCCAGGCGCTTGATGCGTTTGTCGGTGGGGAGAAATCGCTCGAACAGATCGCGGACGCTGACGTCGTTGTGCTGAGCCGCTTTGTCGATCGCGAGAGCAACCGTCGGTGGTGAGAGCGTGCGGTCATCGACCGAACGGGACAGCAGCAATGCGCCGCTTGTCGATGACAAGAGGCGGTCCACGAGTTCGGCTTGATCCTTCGCTGGCTTCGTCGCACGCAGGCGGTCGAGATCGGCTGCCTCCTCTTTGCGGAGCTTCGCCGCCGCTCCATTGCCGGTGGTTTCCTTGGCGCCATCTGGGGAGAGTTGGCGAATCCAGTTGTAGATTAGCTCGACCCCTTCGCGATCAATTTCTGTGGAGCCAATGTGCGGCATGTGGCCTCCGCCGAGCTTGGCCAGGCGGAACAACAACACCGAGCGGAACGGATCGCCGGGGGCGATGACTTGCGCGGCGTGGATACCGAACGTCCCTTGCGTGGGACGGACGCCGAGCATGTTGGTTTTCTCCAGCGTCAAGTCGTAGTGCATCATCGAGAGGACCGCTCCGCCGGCATGTTGGCGGTGACAGCCGGAGCAATTCGCGTGCAGATACGCGCGGGCTTTGGCTTCCAGGTCCGCGGAGGCATCGCGCGGGTTGGCGAGTCGCGGCCACTTGTCGGTCGGGGGCGGCGTCTCGATGAGTTTGATGTGCGCCAACGTGTCGAGTTGCGAGGCGACGGTGTCACCGTAACCGTGGTCTCGATTCAACTGTGCCGGGATGAAGCCGAGTGCTGAGCCGGACCACTTGTTGTGACAGCGCTGACATTCCGCTCGGCCGGAGAACCGCCAGGTCTGCTGGCGTTTTCCGCCGGGGGCAGCGGCATCAACGATGTCGAACGTCTGGTCCGCGCCGGCAGCGGCCAGCAGTACCGCGTCAGTTTGTTCGTTGTTCCATTGATAGGTGTAGGTCTGCCAGTCCGTGCCGTCGAAGTGCAGGAGTTGCGTTTCAACTCGGCGACGGCTGGCCGGGTTTTCTTGTTTCATGTTGAGCAACAGGGTCTTCACAAGCACGCTGTCTTTGGGAAACGTCGTGGCCGCGCCGACCGCTTTGACCGGGAAGAATTTCGGAATCGAAAGCTCATCGGGGATGGCGACAAATCGCTCGGCCACGGCGTGGTCGGCCCACGGTTCGGCGTTGATGGAATACGAGAGGACTCCCGTGGCCGGCGTCTGTGCGGTGACGGAGGCGAACAACCCGGTCTCGCTCAGCTTGCGCGGGAATGTGGCGCTCCGGTCTTCTTGCGGATTGGGCACGAGACGGTGGATCGTTCCGGCGACGTGATCCAGGAAATACATCTCGCCTTCGTTGTCTTCGCCGAAGCCAACGACTCGGTGGGTAGTGTCGGCGAGCTTGCGGTGATCGACGACTTGTCCCTTCTCGAAACGAAAGCCCCAGAAGTTGCCGGTGTCGTAGTCGCTGTAGATGTGATGTCCGTGAAGTTCTTTCAGCCGCGAGCCGTAATACGTCAGCCCGTCGGTGATGGAGGAGGACTCGGAGTGCGGCACGTCGATGGTCGGCGGCAGGATGGGAGTCGGTCCGCGCGGCCATTCCGGGTTCGTCGGCTGCCGGCCTTCCATGATGCTCCAACCGTAGTTGCCGCCGCGTTCGATGCGATTGAGCATCTCCCACAGTTCCCAGCCGACATCTCCGACCCACAGATCGCCGGTCTTGCGATCAACGCTCATGCGCCACGGGTTGCGCAGCCCGTAGGCCCAGATCTCGCCACGAGCGCCTTTCAAATCGACGAACGGATTGTCGGGCGGGATGCGATAGTTCTTGCCGTCGTCCGCGTGATCGACGTCGATTCGCAGAATGGCCGACAGCAAGTTGCCGACGTTCTGTCCATTTCTGTTTGCGTCAGGCGGGTTCGGCCCCACGCCATCGCCGGTCGAAATATAGAGGCAGCCGTCGAGACCAAACTTCAACGCGCAGCCGTTATGGCCTCCCGCGAACCAGGTGATAATCGTCGTCTCGCTGGCTGGGTCGATCGTGGGAGGGTCGGTGTCCGACACACGAAATCGCGAGATGTGCGAGCCCCCTTCGACATTCGATCCACGGATGCTGCACACATAGCAGTAGCGATTCTTGGCAAACTCCGGATGAAACGTGATCGCGTAGGTGGCCTGCACCCCTTTGATCGACTTCGCGAGGTCCACGACCAGGTCGGCTGCTTCCACGTCTGGCCGACTAGGAAACGAAACAATCTTTCCGCTCTGCTCAAGAACAAACAGCCGATCGCTGCCCGGAGCACTGGTGACGTCGATGCAGTTTTTGAACGTCAGCGCGGGAAAGGCTCGCTGGGCCACATAGGGTAGAGGCTTTTCAGGCGAGCCTGTGATTCGCGACGTGGTCCACGGGACGCGTTTCTCGATGCCGACCTTGGGCGGGTCGGCGAGTGCGCGGCGGGGCACTGTCGTCAGGAGACAAGAAACCAACATCAATACTGCAAGGAATCTGGAAGCGTGAGTTCTTGCCAAATCACTCATGGAATTGGTTCCTTCATAAATGACGAACTTCAAGCTGACCAATGTAGAGACCCACCACGCACGTCGATTGTCTTGGTGGGTCTCGATGACTCGACCCTACGTTGGCGCGAAGCGTGAGTTCGGAGTTTATCACCAACCCAAGCAACAGGGCATTTCGAGCGACGACCAGAACAGACGCTGGGCGAGTGGGATTGGTTTTCGATCGGCGCGTGAATGAACCAGGCGGCCATCGACGACGACGTGCGTGACGTGCGTGGCGTACTCGAACGGATCGCCGTCGTAGAGGACGAGGTCGGCGATTTTGCCTGCTTCGAGACTGCCGTAGCGGTCGTCGATGCGGAGTACCTTCGCGGCGTCGAGACTGACGGCTGATAGGGCTCTCTCGAAGCCGAGTCCGTGAACAGCGGCGATGGCGGCCTCGAAACGTGCGACGCGAGTCTTGGGGACATAGCCTTCGGCACCGCTGGTGATCGCCAGCGGGATCTTCGCATCCGCCAGCGCGGAGGCATTGCCGAGGTGCGAGTGATACGTCTCTAAGCTGC
This sequence comes from Planctomyces sp., assembly GCA_005778115.1. Classification (GTDB taxonomy): domain Bacteria; phylum Planctomycetota; class Planctomycetia; order Planctomycetales; family Planctomycetaceae; genus SXKJ01. The sequence goes on from SXKJ01000462.1 coordinate 13,263, forward strand.
CGCCAGATCGCTGCATCGTTGGATGCAAGAAGAGCGGCACTTTGGCGGCGGCGAGTTCGTCCCGCACGAGATAGCCCTCCGCCGCGAGCGCGATGGCCGCGTCGAGGTTGAACTCGCGCGAGAGTCTCAGGCTGGTCAGGATGTCGTCGGCTTGCTGCGCGGCGAAGAGCGTTTGAATCTTCTTGTCGAGCGCGAGTCCGAAGCTCTCCTTCTTGAGACTCCGATCGGCGGGAGCGTCTTTGTCTTTAGTTCCCTCCGCTTTCCTCTTGGCGTTGGCCGCGTCCGAGAATGCTTGGCGAATGAGCGCGGCGATCCCCATGCGTGTCTTCGGCAGGCGATCCTTGTAGGTCTCCTTCGGACTCTCGCCGAGATTGATGACGAGTGCCTGCGGAAACCGAACGGTCATTGTCTCGACGTTGCGTCCGTGAGTGCGGAAGACGCCGCTCAGGCCGCCGATCACGTTGGCTCGGCCTGGGATAGAATGCACGACGGTGATGCCTTGTTCGAGCAAGTATCGCAGCAGCGGCTCGGAAGGATTGAAGGCATCGAGCACGCGGGCATCGGCTTGATTCGGATCGCTGGCCTCGTCGGCGTCTTGATCGGCGGGGATGTTGTACTCGCCAGAGAGGGGCACGATGGTCGCCGCGTCGATCAAGCCGGGGGTCACGTTGGCGGCGGTGAGCACCGGGACTCCTGCGGGGATCGCGCGGTCTCGCTGCGCACCCGCGAAGAGGATTTTTCCGTCCTTCACATGCACGGCTCCGTCAGTGATCGTGCCGTTCGCGACCGTGTGCAGTCGGTGGGCGAGGATGATGAACTCGGTGCTGTCGGTCGTGGCGGGCTGCGTGAGTCCGGGCTGCGCCGGAACCTTCGTCGTGGGAGGCAACGGCGTGAGCGGCTTGAACTCAGGCAGCCGCGATTTGTTAAGCGATGCGAAGCCACCGGTTTGAAAGCTGCGATCGCTTTCGTTGTCGAGTGCGAAGACTCGTTTGCCGTCGATGTAGGTTTCGAGGACTCGCGTGTAGGCCGAGAACGGTTCGCCGCTGAGGATCGCGAAGTCGGCGTCTTTGCCGACTTCCAGCGAGCCGACTCGGTGATCGAGCTTCAGTGCTTGAGCCGGATTGATCGTGATCGTCTTGAGCGCCTCGTCCGGCGAGAGTCCACCGCGCACGGTGATGGCGGCCGTTCGCAACAGGAAGCGGCTCTCCGTGACGGGATCGTCGGTGTTGACGTGAACCTTGATGCCGGCCTTGGTCAGTTCGGCGGCGCACTCTTCGATGAAGCCGACGACTTCGGCCTTGCCGCCGGGGCTGTCGGGGATCGTCAGCGAAATCGGGACGCCCGCTTTGGCGATCTCGTCGAGCACTTTGTAGGACTCGGTGCCGTGCTGGATGACGAGATCGAATCCGAACTCGCGCCGCAGCCGCAGCACGGTCAGGATGTCGTCGGCTCGGTGCGTGTGGAAATGGACGGTCCGTTTCTTCTGCAAGACCTCGACGAGCGGTTCGAGGGCAATGTTGCGTTCGGGCGGGGTGGGCGTGTCCGTTTTCTTGGCGTCAGGTGCGACAGGTTCCGCAAGCCTTTGCCGGTGACGCTCCCATTTGGCGAGATACTCTTGAGCCTTGATGAATTCCGAGCGTTGCAGCGCGGCGACTTTCATGCGAGTTGAGGGGGCTTTGCCTTTCCCTCCGTAAGCTCGTTTTGGATTCTCGCCATTGGCCATCTTTAGACCACCGAGAACGTGCGGGGACTCGAACCACATTTGTTCTGGCGAGTAGCCGCGCAGCTTCACATAGACCGTTTGCCCGCCAATAACATTCGCACTACCCGGCATGATGTTGGCCGTCGTGATGCCTCCGGCATTCGCCATGCGGATGCCAGGATCGAACGGGTTGAGCGAATCGAGTGCTCGGACAATGCTGGTGACGGGATCGGTGGTTTCATTCCCGTCCGAGTTCGCCGTCAACGCCGGCCGCGAGTAGACACCCAAGTGCGAGTGGCTATCGACCAGTCCAGGAATCACGACCTTGCCACTGGCGTCGATGACTTTCACGCCGACAGGTAATGGGACTTTGTCGCTCGGCCCAACCGCGACGATGCGACCGTCATCGACAATCAATGTTCCGGACTCGATGACCGGCCCAGCGGCGGTGTGAATGCGAGCGCCGCGAAAAACAACAACTTCAGCGATGGCGGGAATGCCTTGGCACAGACCAAGGCCAAGAGACAGGCCGAGCCACAAGAGTCGTGCGTGATTCATCGTGATCCTCAGAAGTGAATGCGATACGTGGCAGCGAATGAACCAGGCGAGCGGGGTGGCGTCAGCCCCCCCCGGTTCGGCGGCGATTGAATCACCGGGGGGCTGAAGCCACCTCGCTCGCCTGAGTCCAGTGGGTCTTATTCCTGTCGCTTGGCGACGAAGCCGAGCTTGCGATTGGCCATCACGACGGTGCCGGACATCGTGGACTTGTCGCTGTTGAAGAGGAACGCCTCGATCGACATGTTGGTGTTGGCCAGGTCGATCTCCAGCTTGGCCTGATGCGGGATGTTTGAGACTTTGCCGTAGAGCTCGTACCGGCTTTGTGTGTCGTCGGAGGTGAACTTGCCGAGGACCGTGCGTTGTTCGTCGACGCCGATCTCCCAAGTGCCAGTCCAGCGGCCGTCGATGCTGACTTTCCAGGTGCCGGCGAAGTCGCGTGGCAGAATTCCTTCGTGATCGTTCGGAGTCGGCTTATTCGCATCGGCGGCGGCAAGCTGCGAGCCGTTCAGCGCGAACAGCTTCGCCTCGCCGAGCGGTTTGATGAGGCCGGCTTCGGTGAACTCGATGTCCGCGCCCGATCCGGTCGGAACCACTTGGCCGATGTCGAAGCTGAAGGAGTGGCCGGCGAAGAGCATCACGTCTTTGCCGGTCGCCGTCGTCTGCCCCTCGCGGTCGCTGCGATAGGTGACGAAGCGTTCGAGGACCAATACGGGATGAGGTTGCTCGCGCCCTTTCAGTTTGCGTTGCCCCCAAGCCAGCAGGGCCTTCGACCAGTGACCGTCATTGGTTCGCACGATCAGACAGGGGGCGCTGATTCGCGCGGAGAGTGGCTTCCACTTTGCGGCGGTCGCAGCAGTGATCTCGCTGAGCGAGTTGGGGTCTTTCGCCGCTGCTTTCAAATCGGCCAGCGTGTGGCGGTCAAACAGGTCGGACGCGCCAGCCGCATTGGCGACGAAGAAGATCAGACAGCAACTGGCGGTGGTTCTCAGGCATGACGTGAGGCGGTCCATGAACTAGCTCCAGGAAGGATGGGGATCGGCAAGGAGGTCATCTTCGGCAGCCTCTTCCTAACCAGCAAGCCGCACACTCTGAGAAACTTTGCGGCGATGCGATCTGTCTTCCGCGCTTCGCTGATTCGGATTGCAGTCACGACTGCGACCACCGCTCGTTGGTCTGAAAGATTTAGTACTGCGAGCGAAGTTCGACGAAAGTCCCGTGCGTTAGGCGCGGGTAGAGTTGCGACGAGGGTTTTCTACGAGGTCGAGCCTGAGGCACAGTCTCGCTGGAAGTCAGCGCCGTTGTTCGAAACTCGCCAATTTTTTGGACGTGTTTTGGCGAGCGGGGCGGCGTCAGCCCCCCGGTGTCTGCGACCAAACTAGCGTCTGCTGCCAAACCGGGGGCTGACGCCGCCCCGCTCGCCTGGATCATTTTTGGTTGCGGCCTAAGGCCGTATTAGGGACACACGATGCGATCTCAACCGCGGAGAATCTTGGCGGTTCTGTTGCTGACCGGATTGGTTGGCTGTCAAAGCTCTGGTCGCGCAGTGTCCCCAAGGCGAGTGCAGCGCGTGCCGGCCTGGCCGCCGCCGATGACCTCTCCGGCGCCCAGGCCCGCATCGCCAACCGTCGCACCGTGGATGCGATCCGAGCCAGCACCGATCGGCAAACCCGTCCCGACTCCAACTCCCGATCCGCAGCAGAAGGCGGGTGCGAAACTTTCGAATGAGATCGACGTCCTCGAAGTTCTACCCGATTCGGCCGACTCGTCGGAGCAACCTCAAATCCGTTTCAAGCCGGTGACGCCGGAGTCAGCCAACGGAGCGGGAGCCAATCAAGACCTGGACCTCCTGCCGCCTCCATCCGTTGTTCCCAAGCGAAGCGGGGACTCGCCAAGTGGCGGCGCTGAGCGCAAGCCCTCAGGGCCGAGCTTGGGATTTGAAACGCTCAACGCGCCAAATGATTCGGCGCTGAGCTTTGAGGTCCGTGCTCAACGGCAGCGTCCCGTCGGTGGGCCGGCGACGTTTGACGTCGTCGTGCGAAACAACGGAACGGAGACCATCACCGGCGTACTGGTCAACGTGGATTTCGATGAGGCGCTCGTCTTTTCCGGCCGCGCGGAGAAGCGGTTGAAGAAAGACCTCGGCCAGTTGCTCCCGAGCCAATCGCGCGAGATGCGGCTGACGCTGACGAGCGATCAACTCGGCAAACACGTCTGCCGCTTCTCGACGACTGCGGAAGGGATTACGGCCATCGAACGCGAAGTCCTCGTCGAGTTCATCAATCCGAAACTCCAAGTGGAGTTGGTCGGCCCAGCTCGGCGCACGGTCGGCAGCCGCGCCGAGTTCACGGTGAAGATCGCCAACACATCGGACAAAGCGATCGACGACTTACGAGTGACGTTGCAGCACGACGCGGCACTGACTCCGCACATCGCGACCGGCGGCTTCCAGCGTGAAGAGCATTCGCTGCGCTGGTCGCTCGGCCGCCTGGAGGCCGGAGCCGGCATCCAAGTTCAAGCCGAGTTCGATTGCCGACAACTCTCCGAGCAAGCGTGCGTCGCGGCGGAAGCTCGCAGCACGGAGTTATCAACCGATCCCATCGAGAGCTGCCTGACAGTTGTGGCCGTTCCAGGATTGCTCGACCTGCGCGTCTCCGATCGCACCGATCCTGTCAAAGTTGGCGAGGAGGCCGAGTTCGAGATCACCGTGCAGAATCTCGGCTTGCAGGCGGTCTCCGAAGTGCAACTCGATGTGCAAACCTCAGAGCATCTACGAGCCGCCACTCACACCGCGAAGGTCGGTGACCGGGAGATCAAACTCACAGCGACGCAACGCGACGGCACGCTGCGACTGGTCCTGCCGGACTCCCTGCCGCCCGACGCGACGTTGCGAATCGTGCTACGAGCCACCGCGCTCCAACCTGGCGACGCTGAATTCCGTGTGGTCGCGAACGCCGGAGCGGACGGGACTCCCGCAGAGTCCTCCGAATTTACGTCGATCAATCCGTGACTGTGGATCGTGACGAGGGGCCATGTTGGTAGTGTTGCCGTGCCTGTCATGCACGCGAACCGCGTGTGCCACCATTCGATGATCGGATCCGCTCCGCGAATTAAAAAAAGATTCGCCTTGGCTGCCGAGGTGATTTTGCTTTGCGAGTCCTGACGGGCTTCTTACTCTATCGCCCTCCCACCGCCGCCGGTTTGCGGATTTGCGAAGACACGCGCGACGGCGTTGGGAGTGAACCCCCTGAGTGCGGTCTGGTTCAAAACGCATTTGGATTTGTGCCAGAGGTTTCCGTGCTCTAAGGCAAGCTGTTTTGCAAACGTAAATGCCGTTGTGCAGCAGTGCCGAATCAATCGATGCGAAGTTGGTGGCGAGCGGATTATCGGTCATTTGTGAGGAGGGCTCCCGATGCGGTTAGGCTCCTGGCTGAATCGACGTTCCGCGCGGCAGGTACGTCCGAGGCGAGAGAGCCTCCGCCATCGAAGGTCAATGTCGGCCATTGAGCGCCTGGAGGATCGTCTCCAATTGACGCCGACGACTTACACAGCGACTGGCTTGCCGTTGCCTGTGCCGCCCATCGTGTCCGGTTCCGCGAGCACGTCGGTCTCGACGATTCACGTCGCGGATGAGTTCGTGATCCAAGACGTCAACGTGCGTCTCAACATTCAGCATACCTGGGACGCGGATCTGGATGTCTTCTTGATCGCTCCCGATGGGACGCGGGTAGAATTGTTCGCGGCGATTGGCGGTAGTTTCGACAACTTCACCGCGACCACGCTCGATCAGCAGGCGGACCAATTCATCGTGAATGCGTTCGCGCCATTCACGGGAACGTTTCGGCCGAGTGGTGATCTGTCGGCGCTGAATGGCCACTCGGCACAAGGTGATTGGCAATTGGAACTCACCGATACGTTCCTGGCCGCGGACAACGGCACGCTCACCACTTGGTCTCTGGAATTGCTGACGGATGTCGAAAACGCCGCACCGTTGACTTACTCGGCCACGGACCTGCCGCTCCGAGTCCCTCCGGTTCGGCCCAGCACCACGGTCTCGATGATTTCGGTCGCGGACGAATTCGTGGTTCAAGACGTCAATTTACAACTCACCATTGAACATACCTACGACTCGGATCTGAGAGCTGTCTTAGTCGCTCCGAATGGGACGCGCGTGACATTGTTTTCTGGAGTTGGTGGAAGTGGCGGCAACTTCATCGAGACGAACCTGGATCAGCAAGCGAGCCAGGCGATTGCCAGCGGGACGGCTCCGTTTACCGGAACGTTTCGGCCGAGCGGTGATCTATCGACTCTGAACGGTCTGAATTCGCAAGGTATTTGGCAATTGGAAATCACCGATACCTTTCTGTCGGCGGATTCGGGCCGGCTGCTGTCTTGGTCGCTGACACTGGATGATGTTCTCCCCGATATTGTGGGCGGGACGCTGGGAACATCGGCAACCACCAATTCGCGATTGGCCTCTGGAACGATCAATACACCCTCCGATGTCGATCTCTATTCGATCAACTTGCCAGCCGGGTTGAGCGTCACGGCAAGCCTGACAGTTCCGCCGGGAAGTCAACTCGAAGGCTACTTGCGCGTGTTCGACGCGGCCGGTGTTCCCTTGGAATCCACCGGAGGCGACACGAACGGTGGGGCCACGCGGATCACATTCACTCCACAAACGATCGGCCGCTACTACATCGGAGTCTCCAGTCTTGGGAACGAGACTTACGACCCAGTCACCGGTGCGGCCATTTCCGGTTCCACTTCAGGTGCCTTTGAATTCCGAGTGACGACGGATGCCACTCAGGACTTCACCGAGTTCCCGGCAACCAACTGGCAGACATTTGCCGAGGGTGGTACCGCATCGGTCTCAGACGACCAAACACATGTGATCGCGGGGAACCAGTCGCTCAAGTTCGTCACCACAAGTGGCTTCGACACGGGGGTCATTCTGACAACGGGCGGTTCCGCTTGGGATCTCTCGGATTCCGATACCTTGGAATTCTCAACCTTTGCAGAAAATCCACATCCGCTTGGGTTCCAGGGCAATCAACCAAACATTGACTTGGTGACGACCAGCGGGGTCATTCATTTGAGGCCCAATCGATTGCTGATTCGCAATCAGCAATGGCAGCAAATCAAAGTGCCCTTGGCCGGCGACTCTGTTTGGAGTTTGACGACGGAAGGCGCTCCCGATCTCTCGGCCGTCACCAGCTTGGTGATTCATCTCGATACCTGGGATTTCGGCTTCACGGTCTATTTTGATGACGTGAAGTTCTCGGCTCGCCCCGACGTCGTCGCGGGAACAGCATCGGGAACCATCGAGACTCCGTCGGACGTGGAGTTGCTCTCGATCGACTTACCGGCCGGCTTGAGAGTCACGGCGAGTTTGGAACTCACATCGGGCAGTGACTTGGACGGCTGCTTGCGCGTGTTCGATCTAGCGGGTCATCCCTTGGACGTGAGCGAAAGTGTCACTGCGGCGGGTCAGCCACAGGTCACCTTCTCTCCGCCGACGCAAGGACGCTACTTGGTCGGAGTCTCCAGCCTTGGCAATGAAAACTACGATCCCGTGACCGGCACGACCGTCGCAGGTTCCACCACGGGAGGATTCTTGCTGCGAGTGACCACCGATGCGGCCCAGGATGTGACCGAATCCGCGGCCAGCAACTGGCAAACCTTTGCCTCGGACGGTAGGCCGGCATTCGTCTCTGACGATCAATCGCATGTGTTGGCAGGGAACCAGTCGCTCAAGTTTTTCACGAGAAGCGGGTTCGACACGGGCATCGAACTCTCGACGGGCGGCTCGGTTTGGAATCTCTCGGATTACGACACCTTGGAGTTGTCGGCCTTTGCCGACAATCCGAATCCCTTTGGTTTTCAGGGAAACCAGCCGATCGTTGAGTTATTCACTCCCAGCGGCAGCCTTCGTCTGAGGCCGAACCAACTCTTCCCGCGGAACCATGAATGGCAACGGCTGCAAATCCCACTGGCTGGCGATGACGACTGGGTACGGACTTTGACGGGGACTCCCGACCTCTCCGCCGTCACTGGATTGTCGATCCAACTCGATACATGGGATACCAGTTTTACCATGTACTTCGACGGCATCCGATTCTTGAAGTCCGACGAACCTGCTCTCGATCACGCCGCGAGCCAAATGATTCCTCTTCCGGCCCCACTGGATTCGGCTGGCGCTGTCGAGTTGTCTGACACTGGAATTGCCGGCGAATACGTTCTGAATGTCGCGGGAACGGGCACGCTAACTCTTTCGCTGCTCGATTCGGAGGATCGACAATTCCTGGGAACCGTAAGCTTGCTGGCGACAGATCGGCGCGTGTTGCGTGAGCAGAACTTCGTAGACTCATCGGCCGACGAGCCAAGTCGGGTGGTGGAACACATCGGACCGGGGAATTATCTCGTGGTGGTCCGACCGCGTGACATCGCGAGTCTTCAAGAGCTTTCCGTCGAGGCGAATTTCGTCACGACATCGGATCCACGTTTACCGACGTCCGTCGGTGCTTTTCCGAAGTCGGCGCTGACCGTGAATCTCAACGATGATGAGTTTCTCGATGTCGTCACGGTCAATGAGTTCTCGAATGATGTTTCCGTGCTGTTGAGCCGGGGTGATGGGACGTTTGAGTTGGAACGTCGGTTCTCAGTCGGCCTCGAACCGGTGACCGCGCAGGCCGTGAACGTGGGTGGCGATCACCATTTGGATCTCGTCACGGTCAACGAAGCCTCGAACGATGTCTCCGTGCTGTTGTGGCGAGACGGGACGTTCCTGCCCGAACGAAGATTCGCCGTCGGCGTTGGCCCCGTCGCGCTTCGAGCCCTGGATATCGACGGCGACCTCACGCATCAGGTCGATCTGGTCGTAGCCAATCGTTTTTCCAACGACGTCTCGGTGCTCATCAACCTCGGTAACGGGATGTTCGGGGAAGAACAGCGGCTGACGGTCGGCGACAGCCCAAACTCCGTCCAAGTCTTGGATGCCAACGGGGACCAGCAACTCGACATCGTCACGGCCAATGAATTGTCGAAGGACATCTCGGTGTTGCTGGGGACAGGAGGCGGATTATTTGAGTCGCAGCGAACATTCCCGGTCAGCGGCAATCCAACAAACGTGCAAGCCGTCGATGTCAACGGCGACCATCGGCTGGATCTGATTGCGCCGAACCATGTGCGACTCTTCGGCGATTCTCTGAATGCCTACGAATTCAACCCGCTCTCGCTGCTGCTAGGGACGGACAATGGGAGCGTTTTCCAGTCCGAACGAAGCCTCTTTGGAGTCTTTGGACCGACGGCAGTGGAAGGCGTGACTCTGAATAGCGATCAGACGCTCGATCTTGTCGTGTCGAACGGCTTGTTTCGGTCCGTGACCGTGTTAAGCGGATTCGACGCAGATCTCTTTTACACCGGTTTCTTTCCCGTTGGCACATTTCCGACCGACCTGGGGGTCATGGATTTGGACGGCGATCAGCTCTTGGACTTCGTGACTTCCAATGAATTCTCGAACGATGTGTCGATGGGACGGGGGTTAGGCGACGGAAGTTTTGAGGAAGAACAGAGATTTCAAGTCGGCCCGTCACCGCAAGCGGTGCAAATCATCGACATGAACGGTGACGATCGGCTGGACCTCGTGACACCGAATCTTGGCCGATACGACTATGCCACGGGCAGCTATTCGGCGGGAAGCGTTTCGGTGCTGCGAGGCAACGGCGACGGCACGTTTGCCGTTCGACGCCGTTTCAGCATCGGGGATTCTGGAATCGGCTACATTCCCCTGTCGATGAACGCCGCCGATGTCAACGATGATGGCCGCGTCGATTTGATCGCACCGAACGGCTTCGGCAACGATGTCTCGGTGCTGTTAGGGCGCGGAGACGGAACCTTTGAGCCGCATAAGCGATTTGACGTCGGGGCGTACCCCGCGAGAGTTCAGACCGACGATTTGAATGGCGATGGACGACAAGATCTGATTACGCAGAACTTCGCCTCGGGCGACAACTCGATTTTGATCGGCCGTGGCAACGGAACCTTTGAATTCTTTCAACGGCAAGCTCCATTGGTCGAGCTTCCCGATCCAGTGTTCTCAACGGACGTTAATGGAGACGGCGTCCTCGATCTCATTGTGGACGTCAATGGCGACGGACTCACTGACCGCATCATCCCCGACTTTCTCGCAGGTGAGGTCGAGGTGCAGCTCGCGGACTCCGCAGGAGCGTACTCGAATGCATTGTCGGTGGCGCCGATCTCCATTGGGACACGCCCCGTCATTGAAAATATCAACGGTGATCGGGACGCCAACGGGCAACAGATTGATGACGTGTTGGTGCTCAGCCGCGATGGCGATGTCCTCTACCGTCAGGGAATGCGCGTGGTCTCGGCCAGGAGAGTCTCGGCCGAAGAGACATCCCTGAGTGAGTTTCAGACAGCCATCGTGGTTAATGCCGGCCAACCCGCGCGTGATTTCACGGTGCTGCGGACTTCCGAGGGAATTCAAATCGCGACGCTGGACCGCACCGGAAATTCCGTCAGCCTGTTCGAGTTTCGCGTCCCATCGCAACCGGGACGGCCGCCATCGTTTGAAAGAGTCGATACCGTGCCGATCAACGGCTCGCTGCCGGGGCGCATCGTCAGTGGTGATTTCGACCACGACCCGGCGGGTCGAGAAGACTTCGCAGTGATCAATCAAGGCACTCAAACCATCAGCGTGTTTCTCGCGGCTGCGAACGGCTTTCAGCCAGCAGGCTCCTTGAACGCCGGAGCCGGACCTATTTCGTTGACGACGGCCGATCTGAATCGTGACGGTTGGTTGGATCTCATCGTGCCGAATCTTGGTTCTGGCGACATCAGCGTGCTGAGGAATGTCGGTAACGGACAATTCGAGCCTTCGCTGATTCGTGCCGGTGCCGGCCCGTACTTTATTGGACCCTCTCTGACGGACGCTTCGAGACTGGAAAGCCAGTCGTTTGACGAAACTTCCAGCGCCGAAGCTGGTGACTTCAACGGCGACGGTTTCTTGGATGTGATCGCCACCAATCCCGGAAGCAACAGTTGGTCGATCGTGTTTGGAACCGATCAGGGCTTGAGTTCCGATCCGCACGTCACCTTGTTGCAGAATTCGCCTGCGCGATTCGCGGTGGTCCGAGTGGAGGACATCGATCAAGATCACGATGACGATTCGGTGTTTCTGAACGAAGCGGGAACACAGTTGACCGTTTATCTGAATTCGAGTGACGCGAACGAGCGGCAGCCTTTGTCATTTACCCCGACGATTGATCTGCCGACGCCGCTGACGGGATTCACGCTGCGTGACGCGAATGGCGACCACTTGCCGGACGTGTTCGCCACGAATGAGTTCGGCGACCTGCTGGTGTTGCTCAATCGAGGCGAAGGACGGTTCACGGAAGACCGCCACGCCGACCGCCGCACGAGCCTGGCTGTGTTGGATTTTGACTTAAACAACGATGGACAGTTCGATGCCGTGGTGACCAATCTGGAATCCGATCAGGTCTCGATCCGGGCTGCGGGAAATGGAGCCTCCTTGGGCGATTTGGCGTCCAATGCCGGCAACGTTACGGCACCCGGAGCACCGCAGCTTACTGACCTCAATAACGACGGAGTGGACGATCTGATCGTGCCCAATACCGGCGGCAACAGCGTGATGATTTACCGGGGAATCGGAAATGGGACGTTCGGCCTTGGCGAAGAGATCTTCACGGGTTCGAATCCTTCGAGCGTGACGGTTAGCGATCTGGATGGCGACCCCTTTAGGGATTTGGTCGTCACCAACCGCGGCTCCAACTCCGTAGCGGTGTTCTATGGGCAACCGTTTGCCGATTTTCAAACGGTGCCGGGAGTGACTTCGATTCCCTTCCGAGCCGGTGCCCTCTCGAAACTGCCCTCCGGTTCTGGCCCCGTGGACGCTCAAGTGGTCACCCTGCGCGATCCCGTTGATGGCACCATGCAGACCGGTTTGGTCGTGACCAACGGCACGAACGATTCGGTGTCGTTCATCCCGAGCGCCGGCAACGGCATCTTCGATGCGAGGCCGTCCAATACGGTGATGTTGAACTTCTCGCCGTTGCCGGGTGCGATCGTGAATAACATGCTGGTGTTGCCGAATCCCGACGGAAGCAATCTGGGATTTCTCTCTCTGTCGGCGGGCAACTTTAGGGACGTGCCGCCGGTGATTTCCTATTCGGTAGGTCTGCAGAGTCAACCGGTCGGTATTGACGCGAGCGCCCACCTCAACGACGACGCTTTCCTCGATCTCGTCGTGCTCCTCGCGGCCGACAATGGGGCCTCATCGGTGTCGCTGTTGTTGGGAGACGGTAACGGCTTTGATTTCTCCGGTTCGTTTTTCCTCGACGGGATTACTCAGGCCAGCGACTTGCAAGTGGCTGGAATGAACTTGTACGTCACCGAGGAAGGTCGAGACTTCTTCACGGTCTTCGATCTGGCCGACCTGCAACGCGAACACGGGGACGTGATTCTCGACTTCGCGGAGATTTCCGGCGGATTCGGGAACAGCGTGGCGGGTACGAATCGTCCGATTTTCGGCGTCGGCCCGTTTAGTCCTCTGCTCCTGGCGTTGTTCGGCGCGTTGCCCTCGGACGACCAACAGGAACGTGGTGCGACAAACCTCGACGACCAGCCTGCGAGTTGGCAGACCTTGGTCTCAATGGTCACACAAGTGATGCAGAAGTTGGACGGGTTCACGAATGACCTTGGCAACAGCTTACTGGTTTCGGCGTTGACGACGATCAGCACAGACTTGGGGCTGCTCAAGCTGAGTCAATCCGACACTCTGCGGACGAGCGTTCAAGCAGTAGTCACATCGCTGAGTTTGCTGCCGGGAACACAGCCGGTGACGCAGGTGCTTCGCGGACTCCGCAGTCTGCGACTCACTCGGCCCAATGCGCCTGCCAGTCGTCCGTCAGGCTCCGCGACGCCACCTGCCGTCAAGCCCCCCGTCACGGTTCCGATAAAAGCGGCTCTCGACCAGTCCTCGGCAGTCTCCACGAACGATCAAGCCGAGCTGGCGAATTACCTCGGCCAGCTCGTCACCGACAACAAACTGGCGAGCGAGTTATTCGATCACGGTTCGCGATCGTCGGAGTCCGTGTTCTTGAAAACGGCCGATGAGGAACTGAGCTACGTGGTTCCCGGTTGGCCGATGTTCGCGGGGAATGGATTGGTCGCATCCGCCGTCGCGAAATTCAGTCCGCGTCCATTGCGACAACGCCATTCGCCACACAGAAATGCTCGACGGATCGAGCGGGACATCGCCGATTGAATGCGGCGAGATCATTGGAATTCAGCCGCTCAGGACGTCCCCTTTGGAAAGAACTTGGATGAGCATCAACAATCCGGAACCTCAGCAGACTCAGGTCGACAGCTCGAATCCCAGTACCGCCGTGACTGGCGGGGTGTCGGCACAGGGGTACTCCAAGACGGACCAGGTCAATCAAAGCAATGAAACCCAAATGGAGAGTTCCGGCGATTCCAAAGAGCTGAACCTGACGCAACCCTTTGAGGATGGCCTGGAGATTACCTCGTTGCGTTTTCCGGTCCCGGACCTGGCCGCCGGTCAGGTCTTCGGACGCTATCGAATCGAATGCGAACTTGGCCGGGGCGGCATGGGGGCCGTCTATCGGGCGCATGATCTCCACTTGCATCGCACCGTGGCCTTGAAGATCCCGATCTTCAAACGCAAAGCCTCCACGGACATTGTCCGGAGGTTTCTCCGAGAGGCCCGTGCCGTTGCACGATTGTCACACCCGAATCTGTGCCGTGTCTTTGATGTCGGCGTGATTGATGGAATGCTGTTCCTCACGATGGAGTTCATCGAAGGCCGCTCGCTGGAGCAACTCTTTGAATCAGGCCAGGCGATGCCCGAAGCCGAGGTGATCGCCGTGATTCGGCAATCCGCGCTGGCGCTGCAAGAGGCGCATGACTGCGGCATCATCCACCGTGACATCAAGCCGGCGAACATCATGCTCACCACGAAAGGCCAAGCCATCCTGATGGATTTTGGACTGGCTCGGCAGGTCACTGGCGTCAACGGCGAAGAAAACGAGGTCACGAAGGACGGAACGTTCCTGGGGACTCCCGCCTACATGTCTCCCGAACAGATTCGTGGAATCTCTCGCGAAATTGGACCGGCCACGGATATCTATAGCCTGGGGGTCGTGATGTATCGGCTCTTGAGTGGACGACGTCCGTTCGAGGGAACCTTTACCGCGATCGTGGCGGTCATCTCTACAAAGACTCCCCGCGCGCTGCGAGAACATCGCGACCAGATATCGCCAGCCATCGAAGCAATCTGCCTGAAAGCGATGGCCAAGGAGCCGGCCGATCGGTTTTCATTCGCCAAGGACATGGCGCTCGCCTTGGACGAGATGCCGACAGCCACGTTTTGCTCGCCAGAAGAATTCTGCTCCGAGATCAATGAGGAAACCATTGAGTCGGAGAATGCACCAGTCGCGCGAATTGAGTCGCCGATCGAGTCAGTCGCCGGCAAGTTGGAACGACGGAGCAATCTCCCCCCCATCGTCGGCACGATGGCAGTGGCGGCGATCGTGCTCGGCGTGGCGTGGCTGAATCGTAGTGGGAACGCAACGACATCCCCGCAATCAGAAGTCGCGCCGCCTTCAGTTGGTCAGACCAACGAAGCTGACATCGGCACAGCACTGGTTGCCGGCAAACATGTTCCTCCGCAAAGCGATGACACTGCCGAACAGCCGAAGGTGAAACCGGGCACCGCGGTTCCGATCCTCGAAACTCATCTTCAACGAGCCAACCAGTTGCAGGGCTATGAAGTCTTGAGCCAGAAGTCTCTACCGTTGCGCGCTCACGATAAATTGCAATTTCATGTGAAGCTAAGCGCCACGAGTTACGTCTACCTCTATTTGATCGACACGAACGGCGTCCCAGAACGCCTTTGGCCGAAGTCCTCTGAAGACCTGGACCAGCAACAGCCGGTCGCGGAACTTTGGGCACCGCCGCTCGCTTCCGAAGGACAGAAACAAGCGATGTATTTCCTGGATGAACTCAAAGGCCGCGAGACCGTCTTGGTGACGACGTCGCAACGGCCGCTGAGCCACGCGGAGCTGCAAACCGTCGAGTCGGTACGGCTGAAGCTGGGACCGATTGAGGAGGGCCAGCCAACACTCGTGTCGTTTCGGCGCGCGGAGAAAGAACGGGGGATCGGTGGGATTGTCGAAACCGATAAGGCGCTGCCGGTCGAGATCGACCGGTTCACCGAGCAGCTCAGCCGAGTCTTCGATGGTTATACCGGGATTGTCTTTCCTCACGAGTGACGTCTGATGCGTTCAATCACACTCACCCGCAGAGCAAGTTTTGTTGTTGCGGTGTCTTCAGCCGCGAAGCGGCGACGGAGTTTAGCCGGGGGTGTAAACTCCCGGCTTCGTGACAAACAGTGCAATCAAGCCCCGGAGGGGCGACGCTTGGATTTACGCATTGAGGCGAGCGTCGCCCTTTCAAGGCTTTCGATCCTAGACCTCTTTTCCGTGGGCTTGCGCCCACGGCTCAACTCCGTCGCCACTTCGTGGCGAGCGAAAAGCGCAACATCACAACTTGCATTTCGGGTGATTGTGCAGAGCGTGGCATTATGCGGAGCATCCCTGCTTTTGATTTTGGCCAGCGTGTCGGCTATCGCTCAAGAACGTGGTCGGGATTTGCTCGCGGCCGAAGAGTTGTTTCGGCGCGGAGCCTGGGCACAGGCGGAAGACAAGTTCGCTCTGGTTTTGGCGAGCACCACTCAAGGGGCATCATCCGATGAGAAGGTTCGGTTGCGGCGGCGATGTTTGCTCATGCTTTCCGAGTCGTGCCGACGTCTCGGACGGCATTCGGAAGCGTTGGGATTTGCTCTGCAATACCGCGACGATCTCAAAGAGGAGCGGAACGCTGAGTTTGCGGACATCTTGCAGCAGAACGCGATCGGCATCGCTGAAAGTCAGATGGCCTTGGCCGATTTTTCGGAGGCAAGGGCCACACTGGAAGAGCTGTTGGCGAATCGCTTCGCAAAGCTCAAGGACTTCCGAAAGTTGCAGGTGCTCGTGAGCTTGGCGACGGTCGAACATTTGACCGATCGCGCACAACCAGCGACCGATCACTGGAGCCAGGCGGACGCGCTCGGACGTGAGTTCCTCAAACGATTTGAAAGAAGTCTTTCGCCCGATGAAGGAGTTTCTGTCATCTTGCGGCTGGTCGAATGCCAAGAGGCTCTTGATCGAACGGCTCCGGCAGATCAGATGTTCGAATCATTGCAACAAAAACTCTCGCGATTGCCGGATGGAAAGCCGCGTCAACTTCGGGCGTTGCTGGAGTTGGGAACACATGCTTCATTGAGGAAAGATTTCCCGCGTGCCGAAAAGCATTTTTGGCAAGCACTCGAATTCTCTGTGCCCGAAGAGAATCCGCGCGGGGCTGCGCAGATCCATCAACTCTTGGCCAACGCTTACCGCGAACAGCAACTTCGAGACAAAGCCCAAGCGGAACTCGCGGCAGCGGCCGAGTGTTTGCAGCGGGTCATTGCCGCAGCCAAATCTGACGCGACGTCGGCCGGGGCAGCACCGGGTGATTTGAAACAGCTTCGGAATCTGTATCAACAACTTGGCCGCATTCCAGAAGCCATCTCCATCGGCGAGCAACTGTTGCAGATTCAGTCCGCCGAGTTGGGACCAACTCATCCACTCGTGATGGAGTCGAGTTCTATGCTTGGCGGCTTGTACGCCGCGTTGGGCCAGTATGGTCGAGCGAAGCCGTTGTTGCGCGCGGTGGTGAATCACTTTCGCCAGTTGGAGAAGTCTCCGACGTCGCTTGCTCGTGCGCTCAACAATCTGGGAGCGGTCGAGCGCGGTGTCGGCGAGTTCGCGCTGGCGACTGAATCGTTTGGTGAGGCTCTCCGACTTCGCGAGAAGCACTTGGCGTCTGACGATCCGGAATTGGCGACGTCCTACAACAATCTTGCCAGCGTCTGTCTGGTCCAGGGGCAATTCAAGCGGGCCATTCAGTTGTACCAGCAGGTTCTGGAACGCTGCCGTGAACGGGGACCGCGAGCCAATGGACTGCAAAGCGTGACGCTCCTGAATCTCGCGATGGCTTATAAGTCACAGGGGCAGTTTGAGCGTGCGGCCGAACTCTGCCAGGAGTCGCTGCGGTTGCTGGAAGAGTCGGCCGGCCGAGAGACGATGGCATCGGTGGGCCACTACAACGCTCTGGCCACGATGGCTCGTGGGCAAGGACGCTATGCCGAGTCGTATCGGTGGGCTACGAAGTCGTTGGCGGTGTGTGCGACGCATCATCAGGAAGACCATCTCGCCGCCGCTGCCGCTCATACTCAGATCGGGATTGTGGCATGCATGGGCCGGGCCTTTGAAACGGCTGAGTCACATTGGCAACAGGCACTGCGCATTCAACGTGCTAATCAGCAGACAGCTTCCGTCGCGTTTACGCTCAACATGCTGGGGTTGCTGGCCTACCAGCAGGATCGCTTTGCGGACGCCCAGCAGTTCTTCGAGAACGCACGGCAACTCCACGAGGACGTCGAGGTCGCTCCACAAGACCGATACAACACGCTCTGCAATCTGGCGGCCGTTTATCGGAAGGCAGGACGAACAGCAGAGGCTCTTGCCGCTCTGCGCCAGGCGATCGCGATCCCCGAAGCGTTCCGCTCCGAGACGTTCGGCGAAGCGGAGCAAGGCCGTGCGAAGTTTCTGGCTCAGTTTGCGTCCGCGTTCGACATGCAGGTGCAATGGCTGCTCGAAGACAAGGACTACGACGCCGCGTTTGTCGCCGCCGAACAGAGCCGCAATCGCACCTTCCTGGATCAACTGAACTTGGCTGGTGTGGACGTGCGCAAGACGCTGCCCGACGAGGCGGCCAAACGGCTGTTGCCTCGCGAACAAGAACTGCGACTGCAACTTCAACGCCTGCGAGTTCAAGCCAAGCTGTTGCCGGAACACTCGAACCAATCCGCCGAATGGCAAAGCCTGACGCGCGAACTCAATCAAGCTCAATCCGCGTATGCCCAAACCTGGAGCGAGATCCGCGATTCCAGTCAGGTCTATTCCAAACTGCTCACTCAAGAGCGGAAGGTTTGGACGCTCGACCAAATTCGCCGTGAGGTCATTGCGCCCGACACGTTGGTTCTGTTCTATCACCTGGGAGCACAACAGAGCGTGGTGCTGGTCATTGGCGACCAAACGAAAGCCGTGGTCGCGGTGCCCTTGGAGGTGACCTCCGAGCAAGCGACGCTGCTTCCCGATTTGCCGCAACTCCGCGGTGCCGCAAATGCGCTGGCTCAACGCGGCATCGGCGGCACCGTCGAGACAGACAAGGGCAAAACGATTGAAGCCGATAAGGAGCAGACCGAAGTCACAGCGGGGCCGTTGACTCGGCGGAAAGGGGCGGACATCGTCGCCTGGCATCGCCAAGTGCTGCGTCAGAAACAGTTCGATCCCACACGCGGAATCGGTGGCACCGTCGAGACCACGAAGGGGACCGCCGTCCCGACGACCTCCTTCATCGCCGTGGCCGACATTTTGTTTCCCGAACAACTCCGCAAAGTGATCCGCGAACGTCGGCCGAAGAGGTTGGTCATCATTCCTGACGGAGCGTTGCACAATCTCCCGTTTGAAGCGTTGCTGGTCCGCGACGGCGACTCGCCCCGATTCGTGCTCGATGAGTTTCCGCCGATTGCATACGCCCCGTCGGCCAACATCCTGGTGAATCTGATTCGACGCTCCGCTTCATCACCAGAGAGCCGTCGCAGTTTGCTGACGTTGGGGAATCCTCAATACCGGTTGCAGACCAGCATCGCCAAGACTGAGGCAGAGTCGAATTCGGAAACACCCAACACCGTGGGGACAGCGGTCGTCTCCGCAGACCGAGGTGGTGAGCTGACCCGCGACATGATGTATGGCCTACACGGCTCGTTGCCACCGCTGCCGGAGACGGCGCGTGAGTGTGCGCGATTGGCCGAATGCTTTGAACGCCGCGGCATGACGGTGAAAACATTGTTGGAGACCAATGCCACGGAACAGCAATTCACGGAAAGTGTGCGCGGTCGCGGCCTCGTGCATCTGGCTGCTCACGGACTCGTGGATGAGCGATATGGCAATCTCTTCGGAGCCATCGCGCTGACGCCACCGACCGAGATGGCACTGGCCGAACACAACGATGGGCTGTTGTCCTACAACGAGATTCTGCAGTTGCCGCTCGCGGACTGCGAGTTGGCCGTGTTGAGTGCCTGTCAAACCAACGTCGGTCCCGATCGCCCGTTGGAAGCAGGATCGACGTTGGCACAAGCCTTCCTGGCCGCCGGCGCGCGTCGAGTGGTCGCCAGTCATTGGAGCGTTTCCGATGCCTCCACGGCTGAGCTGATCGCGAGCTTCTTTGAACTCATCGCCGAGGACTTGGCCAAGACCGATCAACTGGGCGCGGCGGCGTCTCTGCACGCAGCCAAGTTGAAAATCCGCAACGATCCGCGCTGGCAAGCCCCGTACTACTGGGCTTCCTTCGTCCTGCTCGGTCCGAGCGATTGAGCAAAGTTGTTCTCCGGACGGGGATCGAATGGAACACCGTCCCCCGTCGCTGCGTTGCACTGCCACGAATTCACCGGGGCACGTCGTGAGTGAAACTTCCTCGGGCGAACTGACCGGTTCGGGGCAGATCGTGATTGAAGCGGCGGGATTGCGACCTATTTTTGAGAAGTGAACGATCGGCGAACGGTCCGCTCGCGATGGAGCACTCCCCGCGCAACCCGAAATCGAGTTGGAACTTCCGTGGCAATTGCCACACAGGAAAGTGGGCACCTACTAGAGCCAAAATCCCCCAGCTCAGGCATTTTTGTAAAATTGACCAAAAGAAATGTCGCCGACTGACAACGTTTCTGCATTGAAAGGGAGGGGGGGCAAGTGATGCGAAACGTTGTGGTGTGACCCAACGATTCCCAGACCATTCTTCCGTTGTGAAGATTGGGTCTGCGGGCCTCTCCAACCTTAATTAACACGTTCTTCGGGGGGAGAGAGTGATCATGACTACGATGTCGTTGGGGCGAATTTTGTTGGGACGATTGAAGGCACAACAGGCGAGTCGTCGCGGACAAAGGCGGGTACCTCAGGTCGCTGCGCTGTCGCAAAAGTCAGAGAACTTGGAGCCGCGGTTGTTGATGACCGCGGACCCAGATGATCAGATTCAAGATGCGATCCGGCTCGGCACGATCACGACGCCGGTCACGCGTAGCGATTCGGTCAGTGTGGCGATCGACGTGGACATGTACCGTGTTGATGTGACCGCCGGAACTCGGTTGTCGTTTGACATCGACCGTCCGAGCACAAGTCGATTGGACTCGTACATTCGTCTGTTCAATTCGGCAGGACAGCAGTTGGCGTTCAACGACG
>SXKJ01000463.1 GCA_005778115.1 Planctomyces sp.
AGCCCCCCGGTGATTTCGATGTTCGCTGAATACCGGGGGGCTGACGCCGCCCCGCTCGCCAATATATTTACGGCCGCTCCGAGTCGAGTGACCGCAAACGAAAAAACCCCGCGGTGTGTCTCACGCACCGCGGGGTTAGTATTGGCTGGTTGAGGTCTCTCAGTCTCACCTAAAGAAACGTCAGCGCAGCTTCCAACATTCAGGCTCTCCGCCATTCGCGTTGATTTCGGTGCCATGTGAGCCGCAAGGCGCTAGCCGCGGGTTCTTTTCCTCGACCCGCGGCTAGCGCCTTGTGGCTCACGAATTCGACTTCAACTTCAACACGAATGGCGGAGAGCCCAACATTCAAAGAGGAGTGCCGTTCGCAATCGCTTGGGCACTCCGCGAACCTGGCGACGACGGCTCCACCGCTCTCTCACGGGGAGACGCACAACGGGGGACAATCTCGTTGCGCCAGCGCTCGATTCACGTTCGTCGCGGACAGCGGTGGTCCAAAACCGGAGAGAGAGGTTTCGCAAGCAGTCGATCGGTGTGCGATCGAAGGTCTGGAAATGTTTTGGATCACCGCCGATCCGCGAGACGAATCACAGGGTTAACCGTTCGCAGAGTTCGTGCCGAAACGATTCGTTGCCGAACCGCCACACTCTTTGCCCCCCAGTCGCCAAACGGCAACAGCGCAACAAAAGCGCCACGGAATCTCGGCATCACAAGGCATTCGAGCGGCTGGTCCGGCATTTTTTTGCCAGACGCGATTCGTGAACGACCAATAGGCCGTGCGAGCCACGCTGAGGCTGATGCGCCAAGCTGGATTAACGTTTTGTTGCAGGATCGCGCTCCGACCTCTGAACACTTTCAGAGAAAACGAGCCTCGAGCGCCGAATCGCGCTAAGGGATTGAAACACTCTGCGACGTTGTCGGACCAACGGGAGCCGGAGTCGTGAAGTGATACAAGAAGATTCCAGCCGCGATCGCGACGTTCAGCGAGTCCGCTTCGCGCATCGGGATCGTCAGCCGCCGATCGCACAGGTCCAGCCATTCGGGACCGAGTCCATTCGCTTCGTTGCCAAACAGCAACGCCAGCCGTGCCGGTCGGCCTGCGAGACCGAGCGGTTCGGCGGTATTCGTAGCCCGAACGACATCGTCGCCATCCGTTGGATCTGAATTCTCTACGACCGTCGCCGCGAGCTGCACTTGCCAATCCGACTTCAACCGTCGCAGGTCGGCCCACAAGTCGCGACTGCACACGATCGGCAGCGTGAGCGCGTTGCCCATCGAGACTCGCAACACGCGCCGGGAGAACGGATCGGCACACGCTGGCCCCAGCAGCATCGCGTCGATGCCAAACGCGGCTCCCAGTCGAATCAGCGTGCCGATGTTTTCGGGATCGTTGACGTCGGGGCAGACGACAAACGTCATTTGCTCACCCCCGCGAGCCACAATGTCATTGAGGCTCGGATTTGGCTTGCGCAGCGCACAGGCCATCGCCCCACAGTGAAAGTTGTAGCCGACCAACTCCGCAGCCAGCGTCTGCGGTATCACGAAGGTCGGCACGTCCGGTCGCAGCCAGGGAGCAAATTCTTCGACACGTCCCTCGGTCAGCAACATCGACTCGACAACGTATTCACTGCTCAACAGACGCTTGACCAGCCGCGCGCCTTCGGCAATGAAACGTCCCGCCCACCGGGAGTGCCGTGTGGCTTTGACGTCGCGAAAAACGGTGAGTCGCGGGTCTTCGAGAGTCTGAATCGGGAGCAGAGGCATAAGTGACGATCCGGGGACGGGAACCGGGGTCAGGTCTTCAAATTTCATTTTTGGCCCCGCGATCTCTCCCTGACTCTAATTCCACATCGCCGATCCAATCCACACCGCACGTCATTCGCGAGGCCAAAAATGAAATTTGAAGACCTGACCCCTGTGCTTTCTCGCTTCGTCGAACCGGTTGAAATGAAATCAACGGCCATTACCATGCCGCGCCGTTCTCCGGATCGCGACCGACTTGGCGCGATGCGGTTTACCAAACCCTCAAAAACCCTCGCGATTTGACCCCCATGACCACTCCCTCCGAATTCACGTTTCAGGCTGAGATCAAGCAACTCCTGCACTTGTTGTCGCACTCGCTGTATCAGAATCGCGAGATCGCCATTCGCGAACTGGTGTCGAAT
Source organism: Planctomyces sp. (assembly GCA_005778115.1). Taxonomy (GTDB): domain Bacteria; phylum Planctomycetota; class Planctomycetia; order Planctomycetales; family Planctomycetaceae; genus SXKJ01. Next base: position 2,163 of record SXKJ01000463.1, read on the forward strand.
GCCTCCGATGCGCTCGACAAGTTTCGGCACATCGCGCTGACCAACAGCGAAGTTCCGAATGATGCTCCGCTGGAGATCACGCTGGAGCCCAACGAGGCGGACGGCGTGCTGGTCATTCGCGACAACGGAATTGGGATGACTCGCGACGAGCTGATCAAAAACCTGGGAACGATCGCGCATAGCGGGTCGCTCGAATTCCTGAAGACCGCCACGCAGAAGAGCCAGGAGTCGGCGAACAATCTTTCGTTGATTGGGCAGTTCGGCGTCGGGTTCTATTCGTCATTCATGCTGGCGGACAAAGTCGAAGTGCTCAGCCGCAGCTACCAGAACGACGAGGGGCACCGCTGGGAATCGGACGGCAGCGGGCGATTCACCGTCGAACCGCATGAGGGACTCGCTCGCGGCACGCAGATCCGGCTGCATTTGAAAGAAGACCTGAAAGAGTTCACGCAGCCGTGGCGATTGAAGTCGGTCTTGAAGCAGTATTCGACGTTCGTGCCGCACCCGATCAAGCTGGGGGACGAAGTCGTCAACGAGCAAAAGCCGATCTGGGTCGAGCCGAAGTCCAACGTCACCGACGAGCAGTACCAAAAGTTTTTCGAACATCTTTCCCACGGAGCGGGAGACAATCCGCTGTGGCACTTGCACCTCTCGTCGGACTCGCCGTTCCAATTTCACACGATCTTGTATTGCCCGGCCTCAAACATCGAGCGGATGGGCTTCGGCCGGGCCGATCACGGGTTGCAGCTTTGTGCCAAGCGAATCCTCGTGCAGCACAACTCCCGCGAGCTACTACCAGAGTATTTGCGTTTCCTCTACGGCCTGGTCGATTCTGCGGACTTGCCGCTGAACGTCTCGCGCGAAGCGCTGCAAGACAATTCTGTCTTTCGCAAAATCAAAAAGGTGCTGACGAAGAAGGTTCTGGCGCATTTGCAATCACTCGCGACCGAGAAGCCGGACGACTACATGACGTTCTATCGTCAGTTCGGCATCACGTTGCGTGAGGGCTTGCACTCGGACTTCGAGCATCGTGAGGACGTTGTCGGCTTGCTGCGATTCCCGACGACCGCTTCGCCGCCGGATGCCACCAACAAGTCGGAACCGTTGATTGGATTCGCCGACTATCTCAAACGCGCGCCGGAAGGTCAGAAACAGATTTACTTCCTCGGCGGCCCGGATCGAAAGTCGCTCGAACAGAACCCGAACCTGGAAGCCTTCCGCCGTAAGAATCTAGAAGTCCTGCTGGTTACCGACCCAATTGACGAGTTCGTGCTCGGCAATCTCCAGAATTTCGAAGGCAAGGACATTGTCGCGATTGATTCGGCGCAGGTCGAACTGCCTCCGACGACGGACGCCGATAAAGCCGAAGAGGCACAGACCCAAGCCGCTCGAACCGCTGCGGCCGAGTCCTCTGGTTTTCAGCGAGTTCTGGAATTGCTCCGTACGGAACTCGGAGACGAGGTGCAGGAAGTCCGTGCTTCGCAGCGACTGACCGAGGCGGTCTGCTGTCTGGTGAATACGGAAGCCTCAATGAGCGCTCAACTTCAAAAAGTGTTGGCCTCGGGAGACCGCGGTTTCACGGCACCGAAGAAGATCTTCGAGCTGAATCCTTCCGCTCCGCTGACGACTCGCCTGACCGCGCTGGCTGACAACTCGGCCAATGATTCGTTTATTCAACAATGCGGCCGACAACTCTTCGCCAACGCTTTGTTGTTGGAGGGGCTGCCGCTCGATCCCAGCCAAATGGTTTCCCGCGTGCAGGGCTTTATGCTCGAAGCGGCGGAGAAGCGTGCGTGACCTCACACAGGAAATTAACGAGCGGGGCGGCGTCAGCCCCCGGTTCCAAGATGTGAATGCACCGGGGGGCTGACACCGCCCCGCTCGCCAGCGATGTTTTTGAGCGGAGTTCCCATGACCCGAATCCTCGTGGCGGAATGCAAGCAGGAAGTCTCGTCATTCAACCCGGTGCCGAGCCGTTACGAGGACTTTCGCGTGGTCCGTGGCCAAGACCTGCTCGTCCATCATCGCAGTTGCCGCGAAGAGGTCGGCGGAGCGTTGAGCGTCTTCGACGCGGACCACAGCGTAGAACTTGTGCCCACGTTTGGTGCAAGTTCCAACACATCGGGAGGAGTCCTCTCCGAGGACAGCTTTGAACGGCTCAGCCGTGACTTCTGCAACAGTCTGGCAGATGCGGGTTCGGTGGAGGCCGCCTACTTCTCGCTGCACGGAGCGATGCAAGCGGAACACGAAGACGATCCCGAAGGTTTTTTGCTGCAAGAAGCCCGACAGATTCTCGGTGACAAGATCCCATTCATCGTGTCGCTGGATCTGCACGGCGTGCTGACCGATCGGATGCTGGAACACAGCAACGCGGTCGTGGCTTATCACACCTACCCGCATGTGGACTTCTTTCAAACCGGAGCACGCGCGGCGGCGCTGCTGCTGAAGATCGTGAATCGTGGTGCTCGGCCGGTGACGGCGCGTGTGAAGATCCCGGCGCTCGTGCGTGGAGACGAACTGATCACGGCCACCGGCGCGATCCGCGAGTGCATTGAGTTGGCTCAGCAGATTGAAGCCAGCCCAGCGGGACTCTCAGCAGGAGTGATGTGGGGCAATCCTTTCACCGACGTCCCCGAACTTCGCACGAACAGCTTCGTCGTTATGGACGGTGATGAAGCCACCGCACGCGAGCAGGCCCTCGAACTGGCGAATCGTTTCTGGAAGCATCATGAGAAAATGCGAGTGCCTTTGACGAGCCTCTCCGACAGCATCCGGCTCGCGGCGGGAGTTACTTCGGGGACGGTGGTCATGATGGATGCCGCCGACGCAACCAGTTCCGGCGCATCGGGAGACAGCAACGCGATCATTCGCGAGATGATTCGGCAGAACTATCTCGGTCGCGTGTTGGCTCCGATCACCGACCCGGCGGCGGTTCGCCAGGCGTTCGCCGCAGGAGTCGGCGCAACCATCGGCATCACGATTGGCGGAGCCTTCGATCCCGCGCGATTCCGTCCGCTGGCATTGGAAGCTCAGGTGCGATTGCTCTCCGACGGCAAGTTCCGCAGCGAGTCATTCGGCTGGCCGTGGGACTCCGGAGACACCGCCGTCCTGCAAGCCGGCAACCTTACGCTGGTTGTCGGCACTCGGCCGGTCAGTCTGTTTGACCGCTCGTGGTTCTACGCGAACGGCCAAGATCCTCGGCGGTTCGACGCGGTCATCGTGAAGTCACCACACTGCGAACCGCACATGTTCGCCGACTGGTGCGCGAAGCTGATCAACGTCGATGCCCCCGGCTCCACCAGCGCGAATCTACGAAGCCTGGGACACACCCGCTGTGCTCGGCCAATCTTTCCGCTGGATGGAGCGATTGAATTCCGACCCGAAGCACAGATTTTTCGCCGGGATTGAATTCGCGCGGCGTCAATTTCGCGATCGTCATGCGAGCGGGGCGGCGTCAGCCCCCGGTGAAATCCTTTGAAATTGCGCTATTGGATACGGAACGCACGAAAGACACGGACGGATCTGTGTTTTTAGCCGAAATCGTCAGATTTCGGACGTCGCGCCATCGACCTCCGAAATCTGATGATTTCGGCTACATCCGCAGCGACTTCAGTCGAAACGCGCAACTTCAAAGGTGAAATCTCCACACGACCGGGGGGCTGACGCAGCCCCGCTCGCCTGCGTCAATTGTTTTGGGCTCTCCGCCATTCGTGTTGATTTCGGTGCCATGTGAGCCGCAAGGCGCTAGCCCGCATTATTCATGCATCGGTCAGTGGCCAGTTTTTTCGGGTGCGCTGTGGATGGAGGCTG
>SXKJ01000464.1 GCA_005778115.1 Planctomyces sp.
CGTCCGCGCGGCCCCAGCGTGCTGGCGACAGCCCGCGACAACTTGGAAGCACCTTCCAACAAGCTCTTGCGAGCGTCCTCATCGAAAACCAATAGCTTTGCCACAGCGTCTCCTCAAATCATGATGGGCGAGTGGATCGAGACCGCCGCAACGGCAAAGTCTCGTGAATTCATCCGGCCGCCCTGCCAATCAACAGTCTCTCCGGCAGGGTATGGCCGGGAAGAGCAACCGGCGCGCCGCGAGGGGCCAGTCGCCGTAAGAGCCAAAGTGGCTAGAGGTTTTGTGGCGAAGCCTCTGTCTGCCATCGGCCCGTTCTCTGTCAACTTGGCAGAGAACGCGGGCTAGGTGATGCTGCGACCGGCCACCGCTATAGATCGTTTGGCTATGCGTCGCGCCGCCAGCCAGTTCCGTCGGGGCGGTCTTCGAGCGTGACCTTCAGATCGGTCAGGCTCTTGCGGATCTTGTCGGCAATCTCGAATTGCTTCGCCTTCCGCGAGTCGGCTCGCAGCGTGATGAGGAACTGCATGAGATCGTTCGTGAAGGCTTCGTTGCCTCCGCCGCCGCTGGGTTTCGTAACCGGCTGGCGGAAGACGCCGAGAATGTTGGCGAGCTCCTTGAACAGCGTCATGCCGCGAGTCAGTGCGGTGAGGGCGTTCGTGTTCGATCGACCTTCACCTTCCAACTTTTGGTCGGCAATGAAGCCGTTGAGCGTCTTGCGCATGTCGAACAACGCGGCGACTGCTCCACCGGTGTTGAAGTCGTCGTCCATGGATTCAAGGAAGCGCGCACGCAACGCGGCGAGCTCCGCAAAATAGGCGGCTGGTTCGCCGGCGAGGTCATGCGACGCTTCGCGAGTTTGAGAGGCAGGGAGCACGAAGAAGAAGTCCGGCTTCGTGAGTCGGCTGAACGTCTCGATCAAGCGGTAGAAGCCGTCGATGCTCTTTTCGCATTCGGCGAGGCGGTCCTCGCCGAAATCGACTGGGCTGCGGTAGTGCGTCGCAAGCAGGAAGAATCGCACGGTCTCTGGCGGGAACTGAACGAACAAGCCTTTGACCGATTCGGCTCCCTTGGAGCCGGCGAGTTTTTGTTCTTCTTGTTCGGCCTTTTGAGCCATGAGGTCAGCTTCGGAGGCGGCGACATCGCCGTGGCGGTCGTGTTCGCCGCCGATCTTGCCTCCGCTGCTCTTACGCAAGAGGCCGTTGTGCAGCCAATAGCGGGCGAACGGTTTGCCGGTGCAGGACTCGGACTGGGCGAGTTCGTTTTCGTGGTGCGGAAACATCAGGTCGAGTCCGCCGCCGTGAATGTCGATCTCGTCGCCGAGCAGCTTACGAGCCATTGCGGAACACTCGATGTGCCAACCGGGGCGGCCCGGTCCCCACGGGCTGGGCCAGGCGGGTTCGCCGGGTTTCGAGCTTTTCCACAACGCGAAGTCGGCGGGGTGCCGCTTGCGATCGTTCGCTTCGACGCGCGTGCCGGCCATGACTTCATCGAGGCTGCGGCGGCTGAGCTTGCCGTAGTCGGCGTCATGGGTGCAGTTGAAATAGACGTCGCCATTGAGTGGGTAGGCGAAGCCTTGGTCGATCAGCGATTGAATGATCTCGTGCATCTCGCGGACGTGCTGCGTCGCATACGGAAAGTGGTCGATGCCATCGACTCCCATCAGCCGCAGGTTGTCGAAGTAGTCGTCAGTCATCCGGCGAGCCAATGCTTCGACGGTCGTCCCCAATTCGTTGGCTTTGTGGATGAGCTTGTCGTCGATGTCGGTGATGTTGACGACCCACGTCACTCGATAGCCGCAATAGGCGAGATACCGCTTGATCGTGTCGAAAATGACCGGTCCGACCATGTGTCCGATGTGAGCCGGTTTGTAGACCGTCGGGCCGCAAAGATACATCTTCACCTGGCCCGGCTCGACCGTGTGAAACTCTTCTTTCTGACGAGTCAGTGTGTTGTAGACGCGAATGGGCATGATGATTGGAGATTTCAGATTTGAGAATTGGATTGGGACGGGGTCGGGACGACGACTCGGAATCGGGGCGGGAGAATCGTGCAAAGTGGCGGATCGCTTCAAGGCGATTCCGGAAGCCAAAACAAAAAAGCTCGGCATCTTTCGATGCCGAGCTTGGGTGTTGAAATCGTGGTTAACCGTTTTGGACTAAGCCCCGGCGGCGACTGGGGCCGCCGCTGAGCCGGCACCGACCGCTTCCCCTTCCGGCTTGGCCGGTTCCGGGGGAGTATCGTTGGAGCCGTCGAAGGAGAGGTGCTTCTGATCGCCGGTTTCCGCGACCTTGACGGTGATCAAGTTCATGCCAGTGAAGCTGCCGCGCAGCAACTCTTCCGAGAGCGGGTCTTCGACCCATTGCTCGACCGAGCGGCGGAGCGGGCGGGCTCCGTAGTCCAGATCGCCACCTTTGTCGATCAGGAAGTCGCGAGCTTCGTCGCTGAGGACGAGCTTGAGGTTCCGCTCGCCGAGACGTTCGCGGACCTTCACGAGTTCGATTTCGACGATGTTCTTCAGGTTCTCGCGTGTCAGGTGACGGAAGACGACAACTTCGTCGATACGGCCGAGGAATTCGGGTTTGAATTCCTTTTCGACTTCCTGCATCAGGCGGGTCTTCATGCCTTGGTATGACGCATCCTCGTCCTTCTTGGCAAAGCCGAATCCGCCACCGGACTTGATGACCTCGGCACCGGTGTTGGTGGTCATGATCAGGATGACGTTTCGGAAGTCGATCTTGCGGCCGAAGCTGTCGGTCAGGTGGCCTTCTTCCATGATCTGCAACAGCATGTTGTAGACGTCTGGATGAGCCTTCTCGATTTCGTCCAGCAGCACGACCGCGTACGGGCGACGGCGGATCTTCTCGGTGAGCTGCCCACCTTCCTCGTAGCCGACGTAACCTGGGGGAGCACCGATCAAGCGGCTGATGTTGTGCTTCTCCATGTATTCGGACATGTCGATCTGCACGAGCGCGTCTTCGTCGCCGAACATGAACTCGGCGAGCGTCTTCGCCAGCAGCGTTTTGCCGACGCCGGTGGGGCCGCAGAACAGGAACGCGCCGGTCGGGCGTTTTGGATCTTTCAGGCCACTGCGGCTGCGACGGACTGCTTTCGAGACTTGCTTGATCGCCTCGTCCTGGCTGATGACGCGTTTGTGCATTTCCTGCTCCATTTCGAGCAGTCGCGCAGTGTCTTCGCTGGAGAGACGAGTCAGCGGGATGCCGGTCATTTTGGCCACGACTTCGGCAATGACTTCGCTATCGACGGTGCCATCGGCTTCCTTGGACTTCTCTTTCCACTCGCGAGTGACTTGGTCCTTCTTCTTCTTGAGCTTGTCGGCCTGATCACGAAGCTGAGCGGCTCGTTCGAAGTCTTGGTTCGCGACCGCTTCTTCTTTTGATTGGTTCAGTTTTTCGGACTCGGCTTCGAGTTCCTTCAGATCGGGCGGACGGACCATCGACTTCAGGCGGATGCGAGCACCCGCTTCGTCGATGACGTCAATCGCCTTGTCTGGCAAGCAGCGAGCGGTGATGTACCGCTGCGACAACTCGACCGCCTTCGCCAGCGCGTCGTCGGTGTAGGTGACGTGATGGTGTTCCGCGTACCGCCCCCGCAAGCCCTTGAGGATGAGCAGCGCGTGTTCGGGGCTGGGTGGCTCAACCACGACCGATTGGAAGCGGCGTTCGAGCGCGTGATCCTTCTCGATGTATTTGCGGTACTCGTCGAGCGTCGTGGCTCCGATGCACTGCAATTCACCGCGACTGAGCGCTGGCTTGAGCACGTTCGCGGCGTCAATCGCACCTTCAGCTCCACCGGCCCCGACCAGCGTGTGCAATTCGTCGATGAACAGAATCGTGTTCTTCGCACGACGAACTTCGTTCATGACCGCTTTGATGCGCTCTTCAAACTGACCACGATACTTTGTGCCGGCAACCATCATCGCCAGATCGAGCACGACGATACGGCGATCGCGCAGCAACTCCGGAACGTTGTTATCGACCACCATCTGAGCAAAGCCTTCGACGATGGCCGTTTTTCCGACACCCGCCTCGCCTAGCAGAACTGGATTGTTCTTTTGGCGGCGAATGAGGATTTGGATGACTCGTTCGATTTCGTGTTCGCGACCAATCACCGGATCAAGCTTGCCCTGGCGAGCCAGCTCCGTCAGATCGCGTCCGAAACTATCGAGAGCGGGAGTCTTGCTCTTGCCTTGTTTCTGACTTTGTCCACCGCCGCCGCCACCACCGGCTGTGGCTCGTTCGGTCTGTTCGCCTCCCTCGACCCCGTGGCCGAGCAGGTTGAGCACTTCTTCGCGAACGTCTTCCAGTTTCAGGCCAAGATTCATCAGCACTTGAGCCGCGACACCCTCTTGCTCGCGCAGCAGTCCGAGCAGTAAGTGCTCTGTGCCGACGTAGTTGTGGTTCAGATTGCGAGCTTCTTCCATCGCGTATTCGATGACTTTTTTGGCTCGTGGCGTTTGCGGCAATTTGCCCATCGTGACCATGTCCGGTCCCGATTGGACGATTTTTTCGACTTCTAAGCGAATCTTGCGGAGGTCAACATCCAGCCGCTTGAGCACGTTCGCCGCGACGCCCGAACCTTCTTTGACCAAGCCCAACAGGACGTGCTCGGTTCCAATGTATTCGTGGTTAAAGCGTTGAGCCTCTTGATTGGCCAACTGCATGACTTTGCGAGCACGATCTGTAAATCGCTCGTACATTCCAATTCTCCTCGGCTGTCGTTTTGTAAGTCGGGCAGGAAATACCCAACCTTCGTGTCTCGGAGTCCGTCCCAGAGTCTAGTTCTCAATTCGCGGGCGAGACGCTTTTGCCAAACCAATTTGGCAGTCTCGAAGTTGGGTTGCACAGCCCGCGCCGCTGGCAGCAATTTTCGAGATTAGCGCGGTCGTCTCCTGTGGAAATATGGGCCGTTTGGGGCAATTCTCTTGAGCAAATCATTGACAGCGATTGAAGCATCTCAACCTCCTGGCCAAACTGCGTATCAGCCTAACCCTCACGGCCTCTTTCACCTTAGGTCTACCATGTCGCGCGGAGTGTAGTTCTGAGTCAGAAGTGCGGCAAGGTAGCCCTTTTGACCGCTATAGCCTGCCAGTTTTATGCGTTGGACAAACCGTAGCCCGACCCCTTGTAGGTCGGAGGATTTGATCTTCGTTGAGAAAACCTGCAATGTGCGAATCTTCCGACCCACAAGGGGTTGGGCTACGGTTTCTTATTTCGACATTTTTCCCGAAAGCACACTTCATGTCAGATCGTGGACTCACGCCGGGTGCGATGCGAGCAATCGAAGCCGCAGGACGATTGGCGTGGGATTCTGGGTCTGCGGTGATTGAACCCGTTCATCTTTTTTGGGCGCTGGTGATGGACGAGTCACGAGCCACGGACTTGCTGAATCGTTGCGGCATCCAAGTAGAAACGATCGCCGCAGAGTTTTCTTGCCCGAAAACTGATCAACTTTTCAACTCTGCATCGCCACCAGTTCCGATGCCGTTGAGCCCAGCGGTTTCGGAGGTACTGGCCGAAGCCAGATCAATGTACTCAGGTTTGGGCTTGGAGCCGGAAATCGGGAGCGAGCACCTTCTCTCGGCACTTGCGGTTGTCGATTTGGCGATTGGTAAGTTTTTTGACGGGCTTGGTTTCGGATCGCAGGTACTCGCGAAAAAAGTGACGGAGATCGCTGGCGTTTCGACAGACCCGATCGCTCCAGAGTTCAACATTCGCTGGGCCGAGCCAACCGAAACCGACCTCACTGACACACTCCGCACCTTGGATGCCGCTGCCAATCGTTGCCGCGAGGGACTTCGAGTCGTCGAAGACTTCGTGCGGTTCTCAATGGATGACGCTCACTTGTCGCGATTGCTGAAAGGGCTGCGGCACGAGCTGACCGAGCGGTTAAGCGACCTCGATCGGCTTGGTCTGGCCAGTACTCGTGACACGTTGGGAGATGTCGGCACTCGAATCAAAGTGGCTCACGAGCAAGCTCGCCAAAGTCCAGCAGACATCGTTCAAGCCAATTGCCGCCGTGTCGCCGAGGCACTGCGGACGCTGGAAGAGTTCTCGAAATTCCTGATCCCGAAACTCACTGATCCGCAACTGCCGGCTCGATTGGAGCAACTGCGATATCGGCTTTACACCGTCGAGAAGGCGATCGCCACAACGCTTGCGGCTCGCGATCGGTTGGCTGACTGCCAGCTCTACTTGCTGGCAACGGAATCGTTGTGCGACCACGGTATTGGCCCAGCCGTGCGGCAAGCTTTGGAAGCGGGAGTTGGAATCGTTCAGCTTCGCGAAAAAGAAATGGCCGACC
>SXKJ01000465.1 GCA_005778115.1 Planctomyces sp.
CGAAGTGGTCAGCAGCGACTTCATCCACTGCAAGTCGTCGTCGATCTACGACAAGGGTTCGGGAATCGAGCTCAACAACCGCTTCTTCAAGCTCATCAGTTGGTACGACAACGAATGGGGCTACAGCAACCGCGTCGGCGATCTGTTGAAGCTGATCATCAGCAAGGGGCTGTAAACGCACCTTCGGAATATGGGTCCTTGAAACCGTGACGAGGCACATTGTCTTGTCACGGTTTTTTCGTTTCGAGCAGGACTGCCTGGTTTCGCGACGCCAGTAATCTTCGGCAGCCTTCGGAGTTATCTGTCTCAGCAAACACCGTGCAGATCGGCCAGCCAGCGGCGATGCAACTTCTCGGAGTGGGAATGTCGGCGATGAGTGGTGCTTCTGGTGTGTGCCCGTCTGACTCGAAGAGTGATTCAAGATGCGGAGCGGTCAGATCTCTGGTCGCGTAGACGATTTGTTTGCCGATGATGCTGTGCAGCGTGGGCCGCTCCCTAACGGTCTCGGTACGGTAGCCGCAGGCGGTTGCGTGTTCGGCCAATAGGGCGTGACCTAGTGCTCGTTCGAGGACTTCGACGGAGGCGGTATAGCGTGGGTTGAGTTCGACCAGCCACGGAATGTTGTCGGCGAGGATGAAGTCGATGCCGAACAGGCCGCGCAGTTGGCTCTCACGAGTCAGCGTGTCGGCGAGTCGTTGCAGCAACTCGCGAGTTCGATCGTTTACGGCGATCGGGCCGATCGAGCCGGCGTAGCCGAACTCGGTCGGTGCGCCGAACGCGGGTCCGATCAGTTGTTCGCAGACGCCGATCAGTTCTGAAGCGTCTGAACGGCCGATGAAGAGCGCGGACATCGGCGTACCGAGTTGATGCTCTTGAAGGTAGAAGCGTTCGTTGGTTGGCGGCAGTTGACCGGTCCAAGCCGCGATGCGACAGCCCCCTCCACCGTAAGTCGGCTTGAGCAGCCAACACTCGCCCGTAGCTTGAACGCCCCCGTCCGAGCGGCCGGAAGCTCGGACGAGGGCGTCCAAGCTACGCACGGATCGGACTCGCAAAGCAGGCAGATCGTTGGCCCGCAACGTTCGCTCTAGCCAGAACGGATCGCGGACTTTTCGCAGAACCTCGCGCGGGTTGCCGAGCAATAGATGCTGCTCGCTGACTGACGCAATGAACTTTGGATCGTTCTCTAGTGAGCCGGTGTAAATCCACGGCATTGGAGGCAGTCCCTTGATGGTCTCCAGCGTGCGGTGCAGGTCGTTGTCGACGGCAACCACCGAGGCGATTCGTCTCAAGTCTTCGTCGCCAAACCGATCGGCACAGACGGGATGGAAGCCGGCTCGGCGGGCGCTGGCAGCGGCGGCACGAGTGCTCGCGCCGACGATCAGCAGCGATGGGGGTGAAGTCGTCATGAAGGGAGTTGGCGAGGGCATTCGGCTGGCTGGCGTCGCGTTTCGGCAGTTGATACACCATTGCCCGTTTCAGATCGACCTTCCGGGTCGCGAGGTGCGGAGTGTCCGCGTTCTCGAAAATTTTGGGGTGCGGTGCTTCGCGACTTGGTTACGACCGAAATAGCTGCCGTCCCCGCCCATTCTCAGTCAAGGAGTTGCAACTATGTCGATGTACGTCGGCGAAGCCCTGTGCGGTGAAGGTAACGAAGTGGCTCACATCGATCTGCTGATCGGTGATAAAGACGGCCCGGTGGGCGTCGCCTTTGCGAATGCTCTGTCTCGCCAAAGCGCCGGCCACAGCAACCTGCTGGCCGTGTTGACCGCGAACCTCGCCGTCAAACCATCGACCGTGATGATCACCAAGGTCACGATCAAGGGAGCCAAGCAAGCCGTCCACATGTTCGGCCCGGCTCAGTACGCCGTCGCCAAGGCCGTGGCCGACAGTGTCGAGAAGGGTGTCATTCCAAAAGACCAGGCCGAGAAACTGGTCATCGTCTGCGGCGTGTTCATTCACTGGCAGGCCAACGACGACAAGAAAATCTTCCAATACAACTATGACGCCACGCTGCTGGCGATCGCTCGCGCCATGAAGAATGAGCCGAGCGCTGACGAAATGCTCGCCAAGAAAGAGACCGCCAAGCACCCGTTCTTTGCGGGCTAATTGGTGACTGGCACGATGAGATCTTTCGAAACCCGGCTTCGCAATGAGGCCGGGTTTCGCTTTTCCTGCCTTCATTTTCCGCCCTCCATTTTTTGCCAGCTCAGAGAAATGCGGAGCTGGCGAAAAATGAAGAGCGGAAAATGAACCACAACATTTCTCGAAGAGTTCCGCGATGCGCAAAATCCTAATTCAACTCGACACCGACCCGCAGCCGTCCGTCTTCGACCGAGTCGTCGCGATCGACTCCGGAGTTGATGAGTTGTTTTCCTACGGCGGTGTCACGCCGGACAACGTCGTCGGGCTTGTTCACGGAGCGATCTTCACACGCGGCGTGCCGGACCTGAAGAACACCGCGATCTTCATTGGCGGCAGCAACGTCACCGCCGGTGAGCAACTTCTCGCGAAAGTGCAGAAGACATTCTTTGGCCCGATGCGAGTCTCGACGATGATGGACTCGAACGGCTCAAACACGACCGCCGCAGCGGCCGTACTGGCGTGTCGCAAGCACGTGCCGCTCGCGGGAGCACACGCGCTGATCCTTGCCGGCACCGGCCCCGTCGGGCATCGAGCCGCTCAGATCCTTGCCGCCGAGGGAGCCGAAGTCCGAGTCGCCTCGCGCACACGCGACAAGGCCGAGCAGACCTGTTTTGCGATCGCCAAAGTCGTTTCCGCCGCGCGTGTCACACCAGTCGCGACCGGCACCGATGCCGAACTCGCGGAAGCCTGTGATGGCGTCTCACTGATCATTGCCGCCGGAGCTGCCGGAATCGAACTGTTGTCCGCGGAACGCCGAGCCAATTTGAAGTCTCTAAAGGTCGCCGTCGATTTGAACGCAGTTCCGCCGCTGGGCATTGGCGGCGTCGAAGTCATGGACAAGGCTAAGGACCGCGACGGACAACTCTGCTACGGAGCGATCGGCGTCGGCGGCACAAAAATGAAAATCCACCGAGCGGCTGTCGCTCGTTTGTTCGAGTCCAACGATCAAGTGCTCGACACCGCCGCGATTTACGCGATCGGACAATCTTTGTGAGTAAAAATGCCTCTCGCCATCGGCCAGAATTGCTCGCCCCTGCCGGCGACTTGGAGTGTGCTCGCGCGGCGGTCGAGAACGGGGCGGACGCTGTTTACTTCGGGCTCGACACCGGCTTCAACGCGCGGGCTCGCGCAACGAACATCACCGAAGAACAACTTCCGGAGTTGATGCGGTTGCTACACGAGCGGGGCGTGAAGGGATATCTGACGCTCAACACGTTGGTCTTCACCAACGAGCTGCCTGAAGTCGAGCGAGTCATTCGTGTCGCCGCCAAAACTGGTGTCGATGCGGTCTTGGTCCAGGACATCGGTGCGGCGCGGTTGATTCGCGCGATTTGTCCCGACCTGCCGGTTCATGCCTCGACGCAGATGACGCTGACGAGCGCTGAAGGGATTCAGATCGCGAAGGAATTGGGGGTCGAGCGAGTTGTGCTCGCACGCGAGTTGTCGTTGGAGCAGATCAGCAAGATCTCGTCCCAGACCGACATGCCGCTGGAGGCGTTCGTGCATGGCGCGCTCTGCGTCGCGTACTCCGGCCAATGTTTGACGAGCGAGTCGTTCGGCGGACGCAGCGCGAATCGTGGGCAATGTGCTCAGGCTTGTCGGTTGCCTTACGGGTTGGTGTGTGACGGCGAAGGCGTGGATCTCGGCGATCAAAAGTATTTACTTAGCCCACAGGATTTGGCGGCGTATGAGCTGACTCCGGAGTTGATCGAAGCGGGAGTGATCTCGTTCAAGATCGAGGGGCGGCTGAAGTCAGCGGAATACGTCGCGAACATGACTCGGCATTATCGCCGTGCGATCGACGCCGCGTTCGCGAACTTGCCGATTAAGTTCTCGAAGCAAGACGTCGAAGAGATGCAGTTATCGTTCTCTCGCGGTTTCTCGCCCGGTTGGTTGCGGGGGGACGATCACAAGATGCTCGTGCCGGCGATCTCGTCGTCGAAGCGCGGTGTGTTTCTCGGCACCGTACAATCGGCCAATCGTGACCGAGTCGCGGTGCAACTGGCCTGTGGGATCGTGGCCGGTGATGGGCTCGTCTTTGAAGGCAACCGCGCGGACAACGACGAGCAAGGGGGCCGAGTCTATGAGGTTTGGCAGCGCGGCCAAAAACTCGATCATCCGGTTTCAACGGGACTTGTTGAGCTGGCGTTTCAGCGAGGCTCGATCGACTTCGAGCGACTCTGGTCGGGACAGCAACTGTGGAAGACAGACGACCCAAAGTTGGCCGCCCGATTGCGGAAGTCGTTCACGAGCGCCGACCCGTTGCGGCGCGTGCCGCTGGATCTACGCGTTGAAGCGAGTGTCGGTCAGCCGTTGCGAATCGTCGGCTGCTCGACAAACGGGGCGGACTGTGATGTGTCCTCGCCGTCGCCGCTGGAAGTCGCAAGGAAGCATCCGATGACGGACGACTTTCTGCGAACGCAACTCGGCCGACTGGGGCAAACGGTTTACGAACTGCGAAACCTCGAAGCGGCGATTGACGGTTCGCCGATGATTCCGCTGAGTGTGTTGAGCGAACTGCGGCACGAGATGATTCGTCAGTTGGAATCGACCGCCGTACGCGCACCGCAGCGACGCATCGCCGGCGATTCGGCATTGGCCGCACTTCGAGGGAATAGGAATCGCGACTCTCTGGCGAACGAGGCGGCGTCAGCCCCCCGGTCGTCGGCGGCGATTGAAAGCACCGGGGGGCTGACGCCGCCCCGCTCGCCTGCTGCTGGCGTGTGTCGCCTACGATTGCTCTGCCGCACGCTCGATCAATTGCGAATCGTGCTCGCGTACGGCGAACGGCTGATCGCCGTCGATTTCCAAGACATCCGCGAGTACCGCGAAGCGGTGACGATCGCTCATGGATCGGCCGCTCAGATTTGGTTGGCGACTCCGCGCATCCAGAAGCCGGAGGAGATTGGCTTGTTTCGCGCGCTGTTGAAGCACGGGGCCGACGGCATTCTAGTTCGCAATCTTGGCGGCTTGTCATTCTTCGCCAACGAGGGTGTTCCGTTCGTCGCCGACTTCTCGCTGAATGTGACGAACGAACTGACGGCTCAGTTCGTGATCGAACGCGGCGCTCAGCGCGTCACGGCCTCTTACGATCTCAACCGCGAGCAGTTGCTCGATCTGGTTGGAGCCTGTCCGCCGGAATGGTTGGAGGTCGTCATTCACCAGCACATGCCGATGTTCCACATGGAGCATTGCGTCTTCTGCGCGGTGCTTTCGCCGGGAACGAATCCAACAAATTGCGGTCGTCCGTGCGATCGACACGCCGTGCATCTGCGAGATCGCTTGAACGTCGAGCATCGCTTAACCGCCGACGTCGGCTGCCGCAACACGCTGTTCAACGCGATCCCTCAAAGCGCGGCCGAGGCCGTACCGGAATTGCTCGCGTGTGGCGTGCGGAATTTCCGCATCGAGTTGCTCGACGAATCGCCGGACGACATTCGGATGATCCTCGAATCCTACCGCGATCTATTGTCGGGCACCGTCGCGGGCCGCGACGTCTGGAAGAAACTCAACGCGGCGAATCGAGTCGGTGTGACTCGCGGAACGCTCGAAGAGCGACGCAATCCACTGGCGATTCTGTGAGGCATGCCTCAGCCTTTTTTCTTGCGTCGAGGCGACACTCGTTTGGCCGGTTTCACCGGTGTCTTGCGGCGCAATCCAGCCGGCTTCGCTTTCCGAACGTGCTTGCGGAAGAACGCGATCGCGTCCTCCTTTGTCAGCGAACTGTCGGCAATCCCCAGCGTGAGCACTTCCAGCTCTTTATCAGTCGCATCAAGTTCGTGATCGTTGACCAACACAAATGTTTCTGCCGACGCCACGGCCACTCGTTTGTTGCCATCGACGAACGGATGGTTTTTGCAGAGATGAAACAGGTAAGCGGCTGCCATCGCGGGCAATCCATCGTGCAAGAACTGGCCGCCGAACTGAGCTCTTGGCATCGCGACGGCAGACTCAAGCAGACCTGGATCTCGCAATTCAGGGCTGCCGCCGTGTTCCTCGATACCGCGACGATGAACTTCCAAAACCTGTTCGACCGACAAGAAGGCGATGGACGCATTCATTGCGACAGTTTCTCCAGCAACTTGCGGCGAGTTCGCACGACTTGATCAAGGCACTTCTGAAACTTCTCCGGATCAACGGACATGGCCGAAACCGGCGTCACAACCAGCGAGCCGTTTGTGACCGTCAGATTCACTTGGCCTCCTTCTCGAAGGCCGATGAGTTCGAGGATCGCCTTATCGAGTAACAGGGCGTTGCTGTTGCCCACTTTGCGAATGGTCTTGACCATGATGAACCTCCTAGTTGAGCCGATGTTATGCCGGCCACTTGTTTGGCGGCAAGAGGGGCGCGACGAGAAGTAACCCGCAGCGTTAGCGAGGGCGTACGCTTTTAGAAACTGAGAACTCGAAGCGTCTTGGAGCGTTCGCCCTCGCTGACGCTGCGGGTTACTTGGCAGTGACGCGGGCGTAGATGTCGGCGGCGATGTCTGTGACGGAGCGTTGCTCGGCGGCGCGAACGGATTCGATGCGGACCCAGTTCGGTTGGCTCGTTGCGAGTTGCAAATACACGTCTCGCACCCTTTGGAGATATGCGGCGTCGGCTTCCTGCAGGTCGGCGGCTTTGTCGGTGTAGCTGCGCGGATTCTTGGCGGCGATGTTTCGTTGAGCGATCTCGACCGGGACGTCCAGTAGGACGACTTGTGTGGGACGCGGCAGTGAGAACACGTCGAACTCGATCCGTTCGATGGTTCGCAGCAACTCATCACGAGCGGGGCCGTCCAGCTTGGCACCTTGATGAGCGAGGTTGGACGGCACATAGCGGTCGCAGATGACGAAGTCCGATTGCTGGATCGCGTCGGTGAGGACGCTCTTCGATTCAAATCGGTCGGCGGCGTAGAGGACTGATGCGAGAAATGGATGGACTTCGTGGAGTTGTCCGAAGCGGCCGTTGAGAAAGTCTCCGATCGCGTGGCCGAAGAGCGTTTCGCGATATCGCGGAAAGCTGAGCAGTTGGGTGCGATGTCCTGCGGCGATCAAGCGGTCGGTCAGTTGCCGGGCCTGCGTTCCTTTGCCGGAGCCGTCGATGCCTTCGATCACAATCAGCGGAGCCACGGTGTCTTGTTCCGTTCAAGATTCACGACGCCAACTGAGCGACCGCCGCGTCGCAACTTTCGGCTACAGAGAAGTACGTCAGCAATTTGGAGGTACGGAGAATCGAATCGACTCCCGGCGACAGGCCGAATAGAACCAGTCTGCCCTTGATACGGTGCAGCTTGCGGTGCAGCGTGATGAGCTTTCCCAGGACCGAACTGGTCAGGTAATCGACGTTCGTCAGATCGAGCACCAGCTTGAGCCAGTTGTATTGCTCGACGAGCGAGAACAACTCCTGGCCCAACTGCTCGATGTTCTCTTCGTCGTTGAGCATCCGCATGGTGAAGCCGACGACCAGCACGTCGCCGTATTCTTTAAGCTTTAGATAATTCGTCTGATCGGGCAGAGGCATAAATCGCACCTCGACATTCGAGTATCGTCGCGGGCCGATTGGCACGCAGGCATTAGGCCGAAGGGGGCCGTGATTCTAGGCAGTCAGCGCTGAAGACGCTCGCCCGATGAGGGGCAGAAAGTCGATTCGCCATCAAATCCTTTCCCCCAGTGGAGCGAGCGATTCCCGTGACCAAGTGTCCGAAGTCTCGCGCGTTGCCTGGCAGCTCGACGGTCACATATCGGCGATCCGTTCCCTGCACGAACCCTGGCCGAGTCGCAGACAAGCCCTCGACAAGCACTTCAACCTCGTTGCCGGCCAGCGTCGCGGCGTATTGCCGAGTCAGCTCCGTTTCCAGCCGCGTCAGCTCCTGGCAGCGTGCCTTCTTGACCGGCGCGGTGACGGCATTCGGCATCAGTGCCGCACGAGTTCCTCGGCGGCGGCTAAACGGGAAGACGTGGATCTTCATGAACCGAGCCTGCCGGCAGGTGTCGAGCGTCTGCTCGAACTCGTCGTCGGTCTCGCCGGGTAAGCCGACGATGATGTCTGTTGAGAGGGCCGGGTTCGGCAGTCGATCGTGCAGCTTGGCGACCGAGTCCAGGAACTGAGCGACCCGATAACGCCGCCGCATTCGAGCGAGGACTGTATCGGAGCCGCTCTGCAACGCCGGGTGAAAGTGCGGGCAGAGATGCTCGCAATCCGCGGCGGCCGAGATGAATTCGTCGCTGACTTCGGCTGCCTCGATGCTCGACAGTCGCAGCCGCCAGGAACCGGGAATGCGGTCGAGCCGCTGAATTAGATGCCATAGCCGAAACGGTGCTCGCCCCGATCGGCCGCGCGTGGTATCGACCCCGTAATGACCAACATGAATCCCGGTCAGCACGATCTCTTCATAGCCGAAGTCGATCAGTCGCCGGATTTCGTCTTCAATGTCTTCCGGCGACCGACTCTCCAACCGGGGCCGCACATGCGGAATGATGCAGTACGAGCAGCGTAGGATGCAGCCGTCCTGAATCTTCACGAACGCACGCTTGTGGCCGTCAAAGCGACTGATGCCGGAGGGGAACTCAGCGACACCCATCCGCAGTAACACGTCCGGGAGTTCGCGCTTATCGGGGACGACTTCAATGACGTTCGGCAGCCGCGCGACGGAATTGGGATCGTGTGTCGCATAGCACCCGGTCACGATCGTCTGACAGTCGGGATTGTCGCGTGCGAGTTGTCGCACGACCTGTCGGCCGCGCGAGTCGGCGTTCTCCGTGACCGTGCAGGTGTTGACGATGCACAGGTCGGCCGGCTCGGATTCGGTCGCTTCGCGAAAGTCGGCGCGCAGCAACGCCTCTTTGATTTGTTGCGTCTCGTATTGGTTGACCTTGCAACCCAGCGTGACCAAGCGACATGTCCGCACGGCTCGTCGTCCCGTCCATTTCCAGAAAAGAGGCGGCGGAGTATACCGGCGCGAAGGCGGACAGCTACTGCCACGAAATCGGAACTTGTCGATGCGCCGTCTCTTCCTGGGCAACTTTCATTTCGAGTCCGAATTGGCCGCCGCACGCGGCTGGAACCCGCCCGCGTCGTTGCTGCGAATGTCGGCTGAGCGTGCTCTATCGTGGATCGCGCTCGCCGACGAGGGTGACCTGATCTGGACGCCAGAGGCGATTGCCGATTCCTTTTGGGAATCGCTCGCCGCGCAGGGATTGCCGCGACTGTGCAGCTTGAGCGAACCGCCACCGAAAGAATTCGAGTTAGTCCCGTGGGGCTGGTCGCCGCGTTCACGAATGCTTGGCGGTCGCACGGCTCAACCCAGTGATGAGGCGGTGCGAATGGGAAACTCGCGCGAATGGTCGTTCGAGTTGGAACAGCAACTGGGCGTCGCGTTGCCGGGTGCTGCGCGGATCGAACGAACCGAAGAGATCGCTGACGTCGTCCGCCGTTCCGCCAGCCAATTCGGTGAAGCAGAGTTTGAACACGCCTGGGTCATCAAAGCGAACTTCGGCATGGCTGCTCGTGAGCGAGTGCTCGGCCGAGGGCCAACAATGACGATCGCGAACGAACGTTGGCTGCAACGGCGACTTCAATCCGACGGCACGGTGTTCTTCGAGCCGTGGTTACGACGTCGCGCGGAAGTCGGGATTCAATGGACGTTGCCGAAGTCAGGACACGGCCAGCCCGAACTGCAGGGCATCACGCCGCTGCTGACTGACAATCAAGGGGGATACCGCGGCAGCGAGTTCTCGTTGGACGCCTCCATTCCGACCGAATGGCAATGTGCGGTCGATGTCAGTCAGCAAGCGGCACTACGCCTGCAACAGCTCGGCTACTTCGGTCCGCTGGGTATCGACGCGGCGATCTATGAGGACTCAGCCGGATACACATTCGCGCGGCCTCTCCAAGACATCAACGCGCGCTACACGATGGGAAGACTGGCGCTCGGCTTCCGCCGACTGCTGCGACTGAGCGAGCGGGGAGTGTGGCAACATGGCCGACGAGACGAGTGGGCCTGTGTTGTGAGTCGCGAGATTGAACTCACGCCGCATTTGATCGGAGACCGGCCGCCGATCCACTCATCGCGAGTGCTAATTCACGAGGCGTCCAAGGGTGAAACAAATTGGCGAGCGATGTGGCGTCAGCCCCCCGGTACAACGACGAACGCACCGGGAGACTAACACCGCCCCGCTCGCCTGTTTCATTCGTGGCGGCGTCCTTTTCATCATGCGGCATGGGCCTTAGATTGGTCGAGTCAACTGTGTTCCCAGCGCGATCAGCGGCCAAGGCATCGTGGCTGGTAGCGCGGGGTGTTTCCTGAACTTCTTGAGGAGAGAACAGCCATGAAACGGCAATGGTGGATGATGGCAGTGGCCGCAATGTTGTCCTGCGTCGCAATGATTGGTTTGCAGGCGGAAGACAAAAAGGATGGCGAGGGCTGGATCAGCCTGTTCAACGGCAAGGATCTGTCCGGCTGGAAGAAGAACGAAGACGGTAAGTTCGAGATCGTGGAAGGCGTGATCAAAGTCAGCGGCAAGCGAGCCCACCTCTTCACCGAAAAGGAGTTCAAGAACTTCGAATACAAAGTCGAGTGCAAGACGACCAAGGGGAGCAACTCCGGCTTGTACTTCCACACGAAGTTCCAAGAGGATGGCTGGCCGGCTCAGGGTTATGAAGCTCAGGTCAATGTCACCCACACCGACAAGATCAAGACGGGCAGTCTCTATGGCGTTCAAAACGTGGGTGAGGTCGAAGTCAAAGACGACGAGTGGTACGAGACCTACATCAAGGTGGTTGGCCGGCATATCACCATCAAGATCAACGGCAAGACGACCGTCGATTGGGAGCAACCGGAAGACTTCAAGGACAAAGCTTTCCCCGGGCGCAAGGTCAGCTCTGGTTCGTTCGCGATTCAAGCTCACGATCCCAACAGCGTCTGCTACTTCCGCAACATCCGTGTGAAGCCGCTGGCGGACTAACCGGCGGTTCCTCTGTAGCCGCGTTCGCCAGAACGCGAGCCGAAGGTCATCGAGCACTCGCAATCTGGCAAATGCGGCGACCCCGGTGGAGTTGTGATAACGGCAATCGGCAATCGGCGATCGGCTTCCGGCCGAACGCCGATGGCCGAGAGCCGACAACCGTTGTACCGTCTTATCGGCGTCGTCATGTTGCTCGGCTACAACACGAATGGTTTAGCCTTTCATCGCTGGCAGGACGGCCTCGAACTGCTCGCCGAGGTTGGCTATCAATCGGTCGCGATCACCGTCGATCAGCATTGCCTCAATCCGTTCACGCCGAGCTTTGCCAGCGAGCTTGGCGAGATGCGGCGAACTCTCGAACGATTGCAGCTTCGATCGGTGATTGAAACGGGGGCGAGGTTTCTGCTCGACCGTCGAAACAAGCACGAGCCGACGTTGATCTCGCCAACGGCGGAAGGTCGTGCGCGTCGAGTCGAGTTTCTCTGTCGCTGCGTCGACATCGCTAGAGAGCTGAACTCGGATGCGGTCTCGTTTTGGTCGGGCGCGACGAGCCTGGGGACGCTTGCTCGTCCAAATTCCGCGCTGAGTTTTCAGCCTGCCGGATCGCACGAGTTACTCTCACAATGGCTGCTCGAAGGTTGTCGTCGAGTCACCGACTACTCCGAGCGATTGGCCGTGCAACTTGGCTTCGAACCCGAGCCAGGAATGTGGATCGAAACCAATGAGCAGTTCGGTCAACTCGCCGAGCAAGTTGGTTCACCCCGATTCGGACTGACGATCGACATCGGGCATGTGCAATGTGTCGAGGAGGAGTCGATCGCGGACCAGCTTCGACGTTGGGCGAAGCCACTGTGCAATATTCACATCGAAGACATGCGCCGCGGAGTCCACGAGCATCTGCGGTTCGGCGAAGGAGAGATCGACTTCCCGCCGGTGATGGCCGCTCTTCGTGAGATCGGTTACACCGGATGCGTGAATGTGGAACTCAGCCGGCACAGCCACATGGCCCCCGAAGTGCTGCGCGAATCGTTCGAGTTTCTATCGAGGTTGTGATGCGTCCTTTCTTTGCGTTGCTCGTACTCGTTTTTTTCTCCCTCTCGATCAGGGCCGAGGACTTTCCGCCGGAGCTGGTGAAGTTCAAGCAGCATGGCGATAAGCCAGTTTTCACGGCTGCGGGGCAGGGCACCTGGGAGGTCAAGATTCGCGAACGGGGTTGGATTCATCTCGACCCGACGGCAGACGGCACCGATGCCGCGAAGCCGAAGTATCGGATGTGGTACACCGGCTACGACGGGACTCGTGAAGGGATCAAGCGGCTGGGCTACGCGACCTCGGCCGACGGCATTGCTTGGAATCGGCACAAAGACAACCCGCTTCTCGATCAGCTTTGGGTTGAGGACGTGATGGTTGTGCCCTCCGTAGAGCAGGCGGCTCGCCTGCTCCCCGCTCCGAAGCAGGCGAGCCGCCTGCTCTACGACTGGCACATGTTCGCCGAGGGCCGTGACGATCAAGCGCAACTGCTGACCAGCCGCGACGGAACGAAGTGGCAACGATTCGGCCAACTCGAAGTCGTCCAGACGAATGGCCAGCCGATTGAGCCGGGACCGTATGGCACTCCGACGGCCTGGCTAGAGGACGGTGTGTGGCATTTGTTCTACGAGCGACATGACGCTGGCGTTTGGTTGGCGACGTCACGTAACCTCAAAGTTTGGACCAACGTCAGCGACGAGCCGGTGCTGCGTCCGGGCCAAGGCCTTCATGACCGCGACCTGATCGCCATGAATCAGATCGTGAAACACAAAGGACGCTACTACACCTACTTCCACGGCTCTGCGAAGGGCGAGACGCCGTCGTTGTGGAGCACCTGCGTTGCCGTATCGGACAATCTACGTTCGTGGAAGAAGTACGACGGCAATCCGTTGCTGCCGCGAGAACTCAATCGTTCCAGCGGCATCCTGATTCGTGACGGCGATCGGTTCCAGCTTTACACGATGCACCCCGAGGTGTGGCTGCACGTAGCTCAGCCTTTCTAGGCTGACCCTTCCGCGAGAAAGCGGGGCAGGCTGGAAAGCCTGGCCTACGACTATGTCCTTTGAATTACTCAATCCCTGGATGCTGGCAGGCTTGGCGGGAGTCGCCTTGCCGCTGATCGCACATCTGCTGAGCAAGAAGAAGTACGACATTGTCTCTTGGGGCGCGATGCAGTTTCTGAAGCTGGGTCAGGAGACTCGGCGGCGCGTGTGGCTGGAAGACTTGTGGCTGCTGCTGTTGCGGATGGCATTGGTCGCGTGGCTGGCGATCGCGTTGGCTCGGCCGTGGATCAGTGCGAAGTGGTTGGGTGACATTGGGCCGCAGCCGAATCGGGATGTGGTCATCATTCTCGATGGCTCATACAGCACGGCTTGGGAGGCGACTTCGGTCACTCCGCAAGAGTTGTCCGTGCGTTGGCTCGACAAGTTCTTGAGTCAGCTTCGTCCCGGCGACACGGTCACGCTGCTGGAAGCTCGTGAGCAAGTTCGCACATTGATCGACCCGCCGACACGAGATGTGAACCGCGTCCGCGATGCGCTCAAGCAACTATCGCCACCGACGGGAACGGCGAATTTTCCGGAGGCGCTGGCTCACGCGGTCAAGTTGCTCAGCCGGACGAATCATCTGCGGCGCGAGGTCATCCTACTGACCGATGGGCAGGCCCAGGGTTGGTTTTCCGAGGACTCGAATCTCTGGCTGCGATTGGATGATCTGAAGAAACAGTCGTCGGTCACGCCGCATTTGTGGGTCGTTGACGTGCTGGCGGCGGGTGCCAGCGATGACCAGGAATTGCCCCCATCGGCCGAGCGATTGAACTTCCACGTCGAACGATTGCAGCCGTCACGCGAGTTGTCGGTGCCCGGCTTTCCCGTGCGAGTACAATCGCGAGTCCGCTTCAGCGGCGGTTCGACCAGCGTGACTCGGCAAGTGCATTTCGAGGTCGATGGGCAACGACTCGCCGAGCGCACGGTGTCCGTCACGCTCGCTCCGGGCGGCGAGGCGAACGTCGAGTTCGAGCATCGCTTCGAGAGTACGGGATCGCATCTCGTTCGCGTCGCTTTGGATGCCGACGACTTGCCGACTGACAACACCAGCGAAGCGGTAATCGTCGTCACCGAAGCGCTGCCGGTATTGCTGGTGGATGGCGATCCGCGTCCCGATCCAGTGCAGAGCGAAACGTTTTTCGTGCGTGCTGCGCTCTCCGCGAGCGGCAATGACACGCCGTGGGTCAAGCCGACTGTTGTGAAGTGGTCCGAATGGACGCCGCAGTTTCAAGCGAAACGGGCGGGCGAGGCTCCCGCCGAGCCTGCGGCGGGCGGCGCGGCAGGGCTCGGCGGGAGCCTCGCCCCCCCAATGATCCGCCACGCGTGAACGATCTCGATCAGTATGCGGCGGTCGTGCTGGCGAATGTGCCGCAACTGACCGACGTTCAATTCGCCGCGCTCGCGGACTATGCAAAGCGCGGTGGTGGAGTCGGTCTCGCGCTGGGGAATCGGATCGAGAAGGATCGCTACAACAGCCAGTTCTTCGCGGACGAGACCGGCTTGCTCGGCGTGTCGTTAGTGGAGATCGAATCGGAACCGGCCGAGCATCGCGAGCAAGGGGTGTTCATCGCCAATGCAACGCTCGAATCGCCGTGGCTGCAACGCTTCCGCGCCGAACGCGGCGCGGCGTTCACGACAGCGCGGTTCAGTCGCTGGTGGAAAGTGAAAATGGCGGACGACAAAAAGCCGAAGGCCGAAGTGGGTGAAGACTCTCCACCGAAAGACGAGTTGCAGAAAGAAGAGGTTGAACGTCAGCCGGCCGTCGTGCTCGCGCGGTTGCAGACCGGTGCGCCGTATCTGATTGGTGGTCAATTCGGTCGCGGAAACGTGATGATGTTGACGTCACCGCTGGATGCGGATTGGAGCACGCTGCTCGCCAAGCCTGACTTTGTGGCGTTCGTGCATGAGTGGTTGTTTCAACTCGCGTCGCGTCGCGGCGAACGAAACGTCTCGGTGGGACAACCGCTCGTGGGTCAGATGCCGAACGCGGCTCCGCCGGCTGACGCCGGAGCTCCAACGGGATTCGTCTTTGAAGGGCCGGACGGAGAGCCGCATGCCGCGAAACTCAGTGGTGAAGCAGCCGCGCAGTTACTGATCTTCGATGACACGACACTGCCGGGCGTTTATTCGCTGCGACGCACTCAGCCGGCTGATGAGCCGCGGTTGTCAGGTAAGGCGGTCGTATCCGAGAAGAAGAAGGCTGCGCAGCCGTTCGCCGCGCCGGGACGTGAGTTATTCGTCGTCAACGCCGATCGGGCGGAGTCCAATCTTGTGCCGTTGGCCGACGAGCAAATCGCGTCGATCACCGCCGACGAACGGCTGCAATTCATTCGCGAGGGTCGTGAGATCCAGGTCGCCGCTACCGACGAGCTTCCGCGTCACGAACTCTGGCAATTTCTGTTTCTGGCGTTCCTCGCGCTGTTGGTTGGCGAAGTATTGATGACTCGCAAGCTGGTTCGCGGCGGACATGCGACCGCCGATGCGGATGCGATTTGACGGACGGAGCGATTGGTCGGTTGGGATTCCATCCCGACCCGCAGAAGTCGGCACAGAGTCCCAATCTACAATCGCGACTATCGTTTTCGAGGCGGCTTCGAGCCGGGATTGCTTTTGTTGACCTCGGTATCTTTGCGGATGGTCGTTTCCATCTGGGCCTGCGTCGGCCGCACCGCTTTGGAATCGACCGAGCAGACTGACAAGCTGCTTGCGTTCGCCGCGCGTTTGGAGCGTTCGTCGTAGATCTTTTCCCGCTGCCGAGCGATCGCGGCCCGGCGATCCAGAACCTGCTGGAAATTGAAGTTCACTCGTTTGGATTTGGCGAACGGCTGCAGAGCACTCGCGACGTCGCGAGCGGTCGCATAACGCTGCGCCGGATCCTTTGCCAACAAGCGTTCGATGATCAGCGCGACTTCCACGGGAACATCCGGAACCAATTGCCGAATCGGTCGCGGCTGTTCGTTCCAGTGCGCTTCGAGCTTCGCCGACCGCGACTTCTTGTCGAGAAACAACACTTGCCCCGTGAGCATGAAGTACAGCGTCGCTCCCAGACTGTAGAGGTCCGCTCGGCGGTCCACCTGAAAGCTGTCACGGGCTTGTTCGGGAGCGATGTAGTCCGCAGTCCCCAGACAGTCCTGACCAAAGATCATCGAGAGCGAATACTCGTCACCGAGCACCGACTGTGACGCCAGAGACAAACCGAAGTCCAAAATGTGCGCGTTCCCTTTCTCATCGACGAGCACGTTCGCCGGCTTGAGGTCGCGATGGACAAGTCCCAGCCGATGCGCGTGCTGCAATCCTGCCGTGATATGCAGAGCGATATGGCACGCCATCGGCCACTCGATGGGGCCCCCCATCGACACGAACTCGTCGATACCGACGCCGCGCACCAAATCCATCACCATGTAATGCACTTTGCCGTACATGCCGACGGCTTCACCGACTTCATGAGTGCGAATGATCGCGTGATGATTCAACTTCTGCCCGGCTTCCGCCTCCAACTGAAATCGCGCCAGCAATCCGGCGTCGTTTTCATTCTGCTCGCAAAGCATCTTGAGCGCGATTTCTTTGCCAGTCTGCAAGTCGCGAGCAATGTAGACCCAGCCCATGCCTCCCGAACCGAGAACGTCCTCGATGCGGTAGTGATTGATGAAGAACCCGCGCGTGCGCCCTTCGAGCAACCGCGTCGCATGCAGCCGAGTCAGGAAGCCCGCCTTCACCAGCGCCTTGGCCGCCGTCAGCGAATCCGGCTCGCCGAGTTCCGCCACGACATCCAACGCCGCATCAAACCGCTCTTCCGAGAGCAGCTTGCTCTGCTGGAGATGACCAAGAAAGTCAGTGGTATTCGCGACAATCGCCACAGCGAATCACCTGCCGAGAGAATTCACAGGTCCCAAGCCAACTCTGGAACCAAAGACGCAGATTTCGTCAGAAGCATAGCATTCAGACGGGTCGTGAGGCATGTCTTCTCGCCGCCACCGCCAGAAAACGGGGGCACCAAATGTGATGTCAGGCTTTATCGGAAGGATTCCCCAGAATCTCAGTGGTTCGTCTTCGGTGGCGTTGATGCTGAACTGGTGCGCTTTCAGAGCAAAGAATTGGGGCTCACGAAATGAGCCGCAGGGCGTTAGCCCCGGTTTATCTCGCTCGAACCGGGGCTAGCGCCCTGCGGCTGATGGGGCAATTGGAATACTTCGCTTTGTCGACGATCAATGCATGCCGCGGCTACTTCGAGTCTCGGTGATTGTGCGGGTACGGCTCCAAATGGACCAGCACATCGCGCAGGCTCGCAAACTGAGTCACCAGTTGGTCTTTCACGGCATGACCGATGCGATGCCCTTCTTTAACGGTGATGTGCCCGTCGACTTCGATGTGAATGTCGGCGAAGTATTCCAGACCGGACTTTCGGACCCAGAGTTTCTCGACGGCGCGAACCTCAGAAACCGCCTCAGCCGCTTGCCGGATCTCGCGCACCAGTTGCTCGTCGGCTTGTGAGTCCATCAGTTCGCTGGAGCTGCTGCGAAACAGTTTGACTCCCGACCAACAGATTGCCGCGACAACGACCAAGGCCGAGACCTCATCGGCTCCGATCCAGGCGGGACCGCCCCAGCGCACGATGCCCAGGCCGATCAACACGGCTGCCGAACAGAACGCATCGCTGCGGTGGTCCCAAGCGTTGGCCATCAAGGCGCTCGATCCAGTCCGCCGGCCAACCGACCGCTTGTAGCGGTACAGCGATTCCTTGATGAGCACATTGGCGGCCGCGATCCACAGCGTCCAGACCGGCGGCAGTGCGTGAGGAATTGAGAACCGTTGCACGGCCTCCCAACCGACCAATAGGGCCGACAGGATCACCAGTAAGGCGATGTTCGATCCGGCGATCGCCTCCGCACGAGTATGTCCGTAGGGATGCTCGTCATCCGGTGGCTGTTGAGCGACTCGCAATGCAAACAACACGGCCAGCGAGGTCACGACATCGCCAAACGAATTCACGGCATCGGAAATCAAGGCGAACGACTGACCGACAATGCCTCCGATCAGCTTCACGATTCCCAGGGCGAAATTGACGGCCAGGCCCAATCCCGCCGCACCCATGGCTTCTCGGTAGACCGGTCGCATGGCCGCCGTGTCGATCATGAATGCACTTCTCCAACGGTGAAACAAAGAGGCGGAGGGATCGGCCATCGCCGGTTGCTCGTCCACGGCCGGGGCGACTTTCGCGAAACCGAGAACACATCTGCCCGGGGCTGCATCCTGTCATTGGGCGCGTCGTGCTGGTTTTGAAACTGTCGCTACGGCAGAAAGCTCGCTTGGTCGGCGAGTTTTCTTGGCAGGTATTCGTTGACCACATAGTTCAGCCCCCACTTGGCGAGAGCTTGCTGCTCGGCGCGGACTCCCATCGTGAGAAGCTGGTTGATGGCGGCGATCCATTCGGGATTCACCGCGAAGAACGGATCGTTCTTGATGGCATCCTGAGTGCGCTTGATGCCAGTCTTGAGCAGCGGGTGTGTCGCGTGTTCGAGTCCGTAGTCGATGATGTCTTGTGGAGTGACGCCCAGAAATCTGGCTCGCGGGGCACAGTAGAACTGGTTGATGTGCGCGGCGTTACCTGAGCCGGCCTTAAGAATGCTGTAGATGTTCGCGAAGCCGCAGGGGTCGCAATCGACGAAACAGTAGTTGGAGAATTCGACCCAAATCTCCAGAAGCATGTCCGCTTCCTCGCAAGCGTCGAGTGTGATGTCGACCGCCTCCTTGACCGTCGCCAGCGCAGCCTTCGCCTGCGAATCGAAACCCAGCAGATGCACGTTCTTGAGAAATAACTCGGACACCGAGGTATCTCGCTGCCGCGAGGCCATCTCATGAGCGACATCAGGTTTGGAAAGTTCGAGCAACATGCGTCACCATCACCGGGGCCGCGAGGTGCCTTCGCAATCTCAGTTTCTCCGGCCTTCGCCGAAGGTTCCCTCCTAAGCGAGTCCGTCTGCAAGCGACCCCCGTGCCGTGTTGATCGCTGCTCATGAATAATCTGCGACAACCGGATTCTCAGCGTCTGCGACGAAGGGCGATTCCGCACAAGTCTGTGCAGAAACGACCAGCGACTGTGTCATGTCGCTTCGAGACCGCTTTGCCGATGAATGCCACGTCGAAGTCCGCCCAGCAACAAATCGCACTGCGGAGCCAGAATTGCTTTGAGACGGACACCGAACCGGCGCGATGTTCCCATCTGGTCAATGACGCGAACCAGACTCCATGTAACAATCGCCGGACGAGCAAGGATCAGACTCATGTCTGGCGGCGGCTTGAATAAATTGTTGATTGTCGTGCTGATTCCAATCCTCGTCGTTGGCACTCCGACGCTGCGCGGGGAAGACCAGCGGCCGGAGGCGCGGCGGCAGGATGAAACTCCGACCAAGAATCAGGTGCAGATCGAAGTCTTTGTGCGTCATGATTCGGATCGTGGACGTCAATTGTTCGAGCTGCTCAAGAAGCTGGAAAAAGAGCGTCCTGGGATTGCCGTGGTCGAACGCGACGTCGTCAACGATCAATCGGCTCGCGAGCGATTTTGGAAGCTGGCGAAAGATCACCGCATCGAGAAAGCAGTGGTTCCAGCGTGCTACGTCTGCAACGGCTTTCATGTGGGCTTTCGCGACGCGGAAACAACGCAACGCCAAGTTGATGAATCGCTGTCGTTGCACGCGTTTGTGCGCGAGGGCTGCCCCCATTGCCGCGATGCCAAAGCGTTTCTCGGTGGCCTGCAGCAACGCTGGCCAGCCGTTCGAGTCCGGCTTCATGACGTCGTGCAGGACAAAGCCGCTCTGCAACAGATGCAGGATCTGGCGGCGAAGCATCGCGTTTCGGTGCCATCACTGCCGTGCTTCTTGTTGTGCGGGCGATTTCTGGTCGGCTACGACAACAATCACACGACCGGACAACAGCTTGAGCGACTGCTTGAAGAATCCCAACCGCCGCGCGAGCTCAATCCCAAACCTCAACGCGCACCATCCGTCAGCTTCTCGCGTCGTGTCTCGCACATCCGGCTCGTGTCCTATTCCCCTGATGTGACGCAGCAAGCGCCGCTGCCGATTCCTGACGACTCGCCGATTCCAGAGGCGGCGGAGTCCACTCACCAGGAGTCGAGTAAGCTCGCAGAGGTTCCAACACCTCCGCCGGAGGAGATTGATTTGCCGGTCTTCGGACGCTTGCGAGTTCGCGACGTGGGGATGCCCACATTCACCATCGCGATCGGTTTGGTGGATGGCTTCAATCCCTGCGCGATGTGGGTGCTGATCTTCTTGCTGTCGATCCTAGTCAACATTCGCGACCGAAAGAGAATCCTCCTGATCGCGGGGACGTTCGTGCTCGTCAGCGGTATGGCCTATTTCGCCTTCATGGCCGCGTGGCTCAACGTCTTTCAGTTGATCGGTCTCGCGCGGCCGGCCCAAATCACGTTGGGATTGTTGGCCACTGCGATTGGGCTGATCAGCGTCAAGGACTTCGTGGCCTTCCATCGCGGAATATCGCTGTCGATTCCGGAGTCGGCGAAGCCCGGCATCTACACGCGTGTGCGCGGCATCGTGCAGGCGAAGTACGTCACTGCAGCCTTGTTCGGTGCGGCGACACTGGCGGTGTTCGTCAACATCGTGGAGATCCTCTGCACGGCGGGCCTACCCGCCCTCTACACTCAGATTCTCACGTTGCAGCAATTGCCGACGTGGAAGAATTACCTGTACCTGGGGCTCTACAACCTGGCTTACATGTCTGATGACTCGGTGATGCTGACGATTGCTGTTGTGACGCTCTCGCACCGCAAGATGCAGGAGCGTGAAGGTCGCTGGCTGAAGTTGATCAGCGGATCTGTGATGCTCGGACTGGGCCTGACGATGGTCTTTCGGCCCGAATGGCTGAGCTGACCGCTGTGAAAGAGTGTTGCCATGTTTCAACGAATCCTGGTTCCCGTGGACCTCGCTCAGAAGAATCAGTCGGCGCTGACGCCCGCAGCGGAGATGGCTCACCTGAACAAAGCCACGATTCTGCTGCTGCACGTGATCGAGCGGATTGAGCATGTGCCGGAGGAAGAACTCAAGAGCTTCTACCATCGGCTGGAGCAAAACGCGCAGCGCGAGTTGTCTGCGGCGGCTCACTCGCTCGCGGAGCAAGGCATCACTGCGAGTACTCACATCGTGTTCGGTCGCCGATCGGAAGAGGTCGTGCGGTTCGCCCTGCAAAACCAAGTGGACCTGATCGTCTTGAGATCACATCGTTACGACCCACAGACGTCGACGTTTCCGGTCGGGACGCTCAGCCATCAACTGGCGGTGCTCGCGCAGTGCGCGGTGCTGTTGGTGAAGTGAACGACGATCGTCACGGGACTTCATGGCCCCGCAGCGTTCCCTGAAAGTGATGTTCTGGGGTGCGCGTCGCGCCAATTCGCGCGCGGGTTGGTCGCGTTCCGCACAAAGCGGAGTTACTAGCAATGAGAAGAAGTGTAACGAGACCGCTCGACACGACTGAGTTCAAGGCCTTGCGGCATCGCATGATCGAAGCCGATCTGCGGGGTCGCGGGATCTCCGACCCGCGCGTCTTGATGACGATGGACGAAGTGCCGCGTGAGGAGTTCGTTCCGGAGGCACTTCGCGGCGAAGCCTACGACGATCACCCATTGCACATTGGGCCCA
Source organism: Planctomyces sp. (assembly GCA_005778115.1). Taxonomy (GTDB): domain Bacteria; phylum Planctomycetota; class Planctomycetia; order Planctomycetales; family Planctomycetaceae; genus SXKJ01. Next base: position 21,835 of record SXKJ01000465.1, read on the forward strand.
ATCGCGGTACGAGCGGCGGACTTTTCGCAGGAACCGCTGCGGCATGAATCGACTCGCGCCGGCTCGCTCGTAGTAGCTTTGAATCACGCGAATCAGACTGAATTGCGGGCTGAGTTGCCGGGCGCTCCCCTCCAGGATCACCAAGGTCCGCAGCAGCAACGCGGCCTCCGTGGGAAGTGCGATGTGATAGCGGCGAATGAGGCTGGTCATCTCCATGAGTGCTCCGCTCAGATCGAATTCGCTGAGAGGTTGGTTGCCGTAGTCACTCACGAATTCCGAGACCTCCGCCCGCAACGCATCGAAATCCAGATTCGACGGCGCGGAGCCGAGTCGCACGACGAGGTTCGACAACTCCCGCGCGTCTTGATCGACAAAGCACAGGATCAGAGCCTCGAAGTCCTCACGCAGCGTCTCGTCCAGCCGGCCGATCATGCCGCAGTCCAGCACTCCGACGACGCCTTCCCTCATGACCATGTAGTTTCCGGGATGCGGATCGGCATGATACAGGCCGTCGTGGAAGATCATCTTCACGTACATGTTCGCGGCGCGCCGAGCGAACTCATTGAGGTCGCACCCAGAGGCGGCCAAGCGCGCGTGATCGGTGCCGGCAATGCCGTCGATCAGCTCCATCGTGAGCACGCGCCGGCTGCTGAATTCCGGATAGACGGCGGGAAAGTGAACGGTCTCGTCGTCGGCGAACCGGTTGGCAAACGCTTCGATGTTCCGGCGTTCGACCGCGAAATCCATCTCCTGCATCAGCGTTCGCCGAAAGCGACGAACCAGTGCCGAAGGCTTATAAGCTCGAAACTCGGCCACATGCTTCTCCAGCAACTCGGCCAGCCCCGCCATGATGTGCAAATCGCGCTGAATACGGTCTTCAATTTCGGCGTGCTGAATCTTCACGGCCACCGACTGACCAGACTTCAGCCGAGCTCGATGAACTTGTCCGATCGAAGCGGAGGCGATTGGTGTGAAATCGAACTCACCAAAGAGTTGTACCGGGGACTGGCCGAACTCAGCCTGAATCGTTTGACGCATGGCTTCGCTGGAGTCCGGCGGTGTGTTCGCTTGAAGCTGACTCAACTCGGTCACCAGCGGCTCAGGTAACAAGTCGGGACGCGTGCTGAGAATCTGCGCCAGCTTGACGAACGTCGTGCCAAGTTCCGTGAGCACGAGCCGAATCCGCGCCTCTTGCGTCAGCGTGTTGAGCCGGACTCCATCCACGCTCACGAGCCGTGACTGGAGCCATTCGTATTTCAGGCCACCCAGCCAATCGGCCAATCCATACTTCGTCAGAACGGAGATGATCTCCTGAAGCCTCCATGCGCTACGTTCGATCTTGGAAATCGATTCCAACAGCATGATGTGCTCGTCCACAAGCTGGGCTGTAGCGGAACTCGTGAGAGTTCCGAACTGAAATCTCACGATTTCAGCTACCTTACGCCGTTACATCTGAGCTGGAACCGCTTCAGGAACGTGGTTCGTTTAGCTTCTTTTCCAGCAGTTCCACTCGCGACTTCAGTTCCTCGACGTCCTCGCAGCGAGCCACTCTCAGCGAGGTCAGCAGCCTGTCGATCCGTTCGTCGATGAGAGCCTCCAATTCGTGCCGCGCCTGCTCGCTGACCTTCACGAGCCCGGACTTGACGATGCCGAGTTGAATGAAGGCATGATCGATGCGGCGATCAATTTCCGACTCTAAACTGCGACGCGCCTCGGCAGACTTACTGGCCAGCTCTTCCTGGAATTGCTGCGTCTGCTCCTGAGAAAGCTGAGCCCGAGTGGAGATCTCCTTCCCCAACTCTGCGAGCTTTTCGCGAGTCAGACTGGCGAGCCCCATGCCCAAATAAAGCGACTGCTTGATCAAATCGAACATCATCACATCTCCTGAAAGGCTTCCGGACGCTCTTCGCCAGCAAGCCACGCGCCACCTCGGACAACTTGTCCGGAATACACGGTCGCTGCCCATGCTCTCGCCGCATTGGTTGTGCGGACGACGCGCTTCACCGTCATGCACACTGCGCTGTGTGAAACTGAGCCTCGACGCACAGGTTGTTTCAATCGCGCGCGAATCAGCACATCCTTGGTGATAAGCCGGTCTATCCGAATCGCAAGTGCGAGATTTGTGTCAGTCGTGGGCAACCCATATTCGCGCCTCCACTGTGGAACGAATTGTCGCGTCACTTTTGGGTTTCTCTGCGCTCTTCGGTTCTCTGCGGTAAGACGAGATCTATCTCACCGCAAAGATGCGAAGAGCGCAGAGTTTCAGTCGCGCTGCATCACTCCAACGTCGACGAAACTCATCGCCATTAATTCCGCACGGTGATTTTGGGCTTCCCCGCGTTTGTTGGGCGCTGGGTTAGGGATGAAACAGACCGGGTGACATGATCAAGAACTCCGCAGGAGTTGGTGTTGCCGTGGGGAGTCTTTTTCGCCGTGAGTGGGCGTGGAAATCAAAACAGACACTCAC
>SXKJ01000466.1 GCA_005778115.1 Planctomyces sp.
GCGAGCCGTCCATCATCACTGACGTGAAGCCGTACTTGATCGCGCTGAAGCAAGTGGTTGGGGAGTTGCCGTGATCTTGGTGCATCACGACGGGAATTTCCGGATACAGCTCTGACGCGGCGAGCATCAGGTGGCGCAGGTAGTTGTCCTGGGAGTAGCTCCGAGCGCCGCGAGACGCCTGCACGATGACTGGCGAGTCCGTCTCTTTGGCCGCTTCCATGATGGCCTGAATTTGTTCCATGTTGTTGACGTTGAACGCACCAACGCCGTAGTTGTTTTCGGCGGCGTGATCCAGCACGAGACGTAGTGGGACTAATGGCATTGGATATCTCCAAGGTGACGGCGGTCAAAGCAGTCCGTCCGCAGCCCAAAAAGCACTCGGCGATTCTGCGGCGGCGAAGGAGCTCAACAAGAACCCTCCGCCGAGAACTTCGGAGTCGAGTGACCCAGTTCCCCGCCCTTGACCGACGCGGCGGATTATCAAGATGCCGGTGTTAGCTGGCAACCACGCGGGCGTTTCCGCTCGATGTGCTCAACGCGCCGGCGAACACAACTCGACAACGTGCCCGTCCGGGTCATTCAGGAAGAGTTGCACGAATCCATCCGGCCGAGCCTTCGGGGGAGAGACGATTGTCAGTCCCAGTTCTTGCGCTCTCGCGTGGGTCGCCGCAGCGTCTTCCACCAGAAAGGCGAAGTGATGCGAACGCGATGTGCGGAATTGCTCCGGCAACGGATTGCCGGCCGGCGAGCCACCCGCGTGCTCGCCAATCAGATGAATCTGCGTCGAACCCGCCTGGAACCACAGACCAGGGAACGAGAACCCCGGCCGAGGAACTTCGAGCATCCCAAGTCCCGTGACATAAAACTGCCGCGAGCGGTCGAGATCCTTCACGACGATCGTCACGTGATCGAGCGACTTCACTTGGATAGGTGTGGCCATGCGATTCCTTTCGTAGGACGGGCACTTTTGCCCGTCTTTGTTTATGCGACGGGCAAGAGTGCCCGTCCTTACAGTCGCACCTAAAACTGGCTCAGGAACCGGACGTCGTTTTCGGTGAAGCGGCGGATGTCTTTGATGTTGTGCCGTCGCATGCAGAAGCGTTCGATGCCGAAGCCGAACGCGAAGCCGCTGACTTCTTCGGGATCAAAGCCGACGGCGCGAAGCACGTTCGGATCGACCATCCCCGCGCCGCCGATTTCCATCCAGCCTTGGCCCCAGCTCATGTCGACTTCGACGGAGGGTTCGGTAAACGGGAAGAAGCTGGGCCGAAAGCGGATCGTCACGTCGCGGCCGAGATACGTGGTCGCGAACAGGCGCAGCGTCGTTTTTAGCTGTGCCATCGTGACGTCGTGGCCGATCATCAGCCCTTCCATTTGATGAAACATGCAACTGTGCGTGGCGTCGATTGTGTCGGGCCGGTAGACACGGCCGAGCGAAACGATCCGAATCGGCGGCTTTGACTTTTCCATCACGCGGATCTGCACGGTCGATGTTTGGCTGCGCAGCAACACTGGCCCGCCGGAAACCACTTGGGCTGTCGCCAGATAAAAATTCTCCAGCGGATCGCGAGCGGGATGATCGGCCGGGATGTTCAGCGCTTCAAAGTTGTGCCACTCGTCTTCGAGTTCCGGGCCGTAGGCGACGGTGAAGCCCATGCGGCCGATGATGTCTCGGAACTCGTCCATTGTTTGCGTCAGCGGGTGCCGCCGTCCCAAACGAATTGGCTCGCCAGGGAGCGAGATGTCGATGCCGGTTAGCGAGGCTTTTGGCTTAGCAAGCTCCTGCTGCCGAGCTTCCAGCGCAGCGGTGACTCGCTGACGCACTTCGTTGAACTTGGCTCCCAGAGCGGGACGCTGTTCCGCAGTCGCCTTGCCGAGCAAATCCTGCAGGGCTTTGATTCGGCCGCTTTTCTTACCGAGGAATTCAACGCGGGAGGCTTCGACGGTCGCCGCATCAGTTGCCGCCGACAGCGCGGTCAGAGCGGCGTTTGCGAATTCCTCATACTGTTGCAGCGGGTCCATGTGTCATCCAACGCTGAAGGGCGAAACTCACGTTGAGCAATTTGGCTCAGCGCTGGTTTCGCCCTTGAGTATTCTCGATCAGTGATCGGCCGAGATTTAAGCCGCCTGCGCGAGGGCTCCCTTCACCAGGGCGATGATTTCATCGAATACTTGCGGTTCGCGGATCGCGAGTTCGCTGAGCGTGCGGCGATTCAATTCGATATTCGCGACCTTCAAGCCGTGAATGAACCGCGAGTACGACAGGCCGCGCATACCGCAGGCCGCGTTTAAGCGTGTGATCCACAACGCGCGAATATCGCGCTTCTTAATTTTGCGGCCCTTGTAGGCGTAGACGCGGCCTTTGACGATTCCGTCCAAGACTGTCCGCCACAAACGGCGACGACCGCCGACTCGGCCTTCGGCTTCCTTAAAGATCCGCTTCTTCTTGCGGTGACGAATCGAACCTGACTTGATACGCATGGCGATACTTTTCCAATGGCGATATTGAAATCTCAGATTCCAAATCGGAAATCAGCTATAGGATGGGTCTCAACGCCTCAATGACGCGGTCGGCGTGGTAGTTATCCAGCACGCCATCCTGGCGGAGTTGCCGCTTACGCTTGCCCGTTTTCGAGCTGAGCAAGTGGCCGCGAGACACGTTACGGTGCTTGGCTTTGCCTTTCGCTGTCACCGTAAAGCGCTTCTTGATTCCCTTATGAGTTTTCTGCTTGGTCATGATGAACTCGATGGTCGCGAAGCCGACAATTTCACAAATTTGACGGTCGCCAAAAGTCCGGGCGGCCGAAAGAGCGGGGCACTATAGGGATCGTCCCGGATCGTTGCCACTGATCCGTCTCATCCGGTTTGGCAAACCGACTATTTCGGAGCCAGAACCACCGACATGTTCTTGGCACCGTCCATTTTGGCCATTTGCTCGACCTTGGAGATGTCCTCCAAGCCGGCCACGAAGTGATTCAGCACCTCGCGTCCGCGGTCGTGGTGAGCGTTTTCTCGGCCCTTGAACTGGACGTTGACTTTGACTTTGTCCTTGTGCTCCAAAAACGTCCGAGCCTGCTTGACCTTGAATTCGATGTCGTGCTCGCCGGTTTTGGGGCGCAGCCGGATTTCTTTGAGCTGAGTCTGGTGCGTCTTGGTGTTGGCGGCGTGCTTCTTTTTTTGCTCGTACTTAAACTTGCCGAAGTCCATGATGCGGCAGACCGGCGGCCGCTCATTGGGACTGACTTCGACTAAATCCATCCCCGCCTCACGAGCCATGTTCAACGCATCTAAAGTGGGAATGACGCCGTGCATGTGGCCGGTATGGTCCACAACGCGGATTGGCGTGATGCGAATCTGCTCGTTGATCCTCTGAGTCTTGTTGTCGATTGCTACGTTCCTCGGCAATTGGGAGCCTCATGCGGAGCGGCGAACCGTTCGCTGCGTTCGACGAGGTGGCCGAGACTTGTAGTAGCGGCCCGAAGAGTCGTCAAGAAACGCCGGATTCTGCCGGAGTTTTCGGGGTCAAAGAGGCGTTCACTGAGCATTCGCCGCAGACGTCAAGCGAATGGCTTTGTGGCCGTCGATGGTTCCGGCGGCCGCGTGGAATCGCAGCCGGTCGTCCACGAGCACTCGCAGCGACTGGCCTGTCGCGGAGTCCAGCAGCAAGACGTCACCGGTCGCGAGCGATTGCAGTTCGTTACTGGTGAGAAAAGTCGGAGCGAATTGCGCGACGACGATCGATCGCCCCGCGGATGTGGAGTTCGATCGGGATGGTTGCTGAGGGGACGGTGTTGGCGGCGCGGAATCAACGAGCGGTTTATCTGCGAACCCATTGGCGAACTCTAGCGGCAGTAATAGGTCGAGTGACCCACCACCTTGCACGAATTGAAGCTCAAACGACAGACGGAGCAGCGAGCAATCAGGGAGCCAAGCATCTGCGAACGAGGTCGCGTGGGGAGACTCCGTCAGTTCGAGCGTGTTGCTCGCCGCGACATAATCAATCATAGACAGGCGGACGGCATCGGTGAGTCGGGCTGCGAGCCGGTGATCGACCTCAGTCAGTGATCGGTTCTGGTCCACTGGCGCGCAATGTGGGACGGAACGTCCGCCGAGCAGCCGATCCACGAACGTGGCAACCAGAGTCGGAGACAACACCGTCGCGAGCGGTTCGAGCGAGTCTTTCGGCTGCCAGACGGCAACGATCGAGCGAGTTCCGTGGATTGTGATGGCAGCTTCGGCGTCCAAGGTGAGGCAAGTGTTGGGAGCAACTCGCACTGCTGCTCGGATCAGCGATCGAAGCCGAGTCGTCAACGAGCGTGCGAATCCATCAGCAAATGAGGTCCAGCGCGCCTCTGGCACGCTCGCTTGCGGCGGCAGTTCGACGGTCGGCGTTTGTGCCGGGCCGAGCAGGGCGGCGAGTTCGGCTGGAGTGAGCGAGGGATGGGAGAGTCGGGGTTCGGAATTCATCCGCGTACTTGTCCTTGTCCTTGGACGACCCATTTGTAGCTGGTGAGTTCGCGGAGCCCACAGGGGCCGCGTGCGTGAAACTTGTCGGTGCTGATGCCGATTTCGGCTCCGAGTCCATATTCGTTGCCGTCGTTGAATCGGGTGCTGCAATTGACGTGTGTCGCCGCGGAATCGACTTCGCGACAGAACCGTTCCGCCGAGACCAAGTCGTTGGTCACGATAGCGTCGGTGTGGTGCGAGCCGTACTCGTTGATGTGGCGGATCGCCTCATCGAGCGAATGGACGATCTTCACGGACATCTTGAGTTCGAGGTATTCCGTGCGGAAATCTTGCTCGGTGGCCGGGATGCCGTGTTGTGCAAACGTCAGCGAGCGCGGGCAGCAACGCAGTTCCACGCCGTGCAGTCCCAGAGATTCGGCGGCGTGCGGCAAGAAGGCTTTCGCGATTCCGACATGGACCAGCAGAGTTTCCGCCGCGTTGCAGACGCCGGGGCGTTGGCATTTGCTGTTGACGACGATGGCTTCCGCCATCGGGATGTCGGCGGAGTGATCGACGTAGACGTGACAGACTCCGTCGAAGTGCTTCATCACCGGCATGGTGGCCTCGGCGGAGACCAATTCGATCAGCGACTTGCCGCCGCGTGGGATGGTCAGGTCGATCCACTCGCGCATTTTGAGGAAGTGGCTGACCAATTCGCGTTCGGTGCTCGTAACCAGTTGAACCGCGTGCGAGGGGAGTCCGATTTCTCGCAGCGCGTCGGACAGGATTTGATGTAAGGCGATGTTGCTGTGGAGCGCTTCCTTGCCGCCTCGGAGGATGACCGCGTTGCCGCTTTTGACACACAGGGCGGCCGCGTCGACGGTGACGTTGGGCCGTGATTCATAGATGAAGAAGACGACTCCCAGGGGCACGCGGACACGCGACACTCGCAGTCCATTCGGCCGGACGTGGCCGTCGATGATCTCGCCAACCGGATCGGGTAAAAGGGCGATCTCTGCCAAGGCATCGGCGATGGTCTTGATTCGCGACTCGGTCAGACGGAGTCGTTCGGTGGCCGCATTGGACAGCCCGTAATCGGGAGCCTTGAGGATGTCCTGCTGATTGGCGGCGATCAACTCGCTAGATCGAGTGTGCAACAATTCGGCGGCGCGCTTTAGCCAAGCGTTCTTCTGCTCGCCGGTGGCGCTGACGAGCGCTCGCGATGCCGCTTGAGCTTTCTGAGCGGTACCCAGTGCGTATTGAGACAGGTCAGTCATGAGTCTTCGTGGCACAGGCGATTTACCTGTGAGTTTTGTTTGGTAGCGCAGGCGAGTCACCTGTGCCTACGGTGGGCGAAGTGTCGGTTCTCTCTGGAATGTGTCAACGCCGCCCCGCGGCCTGCGGGACGCGCCCATCGGCGGTGGGAGGTGGCAAAGCGTGGCTGTTTTCCGCGAGAAAGCGTGCGACCGTGGTTGCGTACAAATCGTGACCGGCGACCGAAAGCCGAGGAGCGTTCTTCAGGAACAATTGATCGGAGTTGTTGGCTTGGCGAAAGACCGCGGACGCATCGCAGACAACCAATCCGCGTTGTTTGATGAAGTCGCCGAGCATGCGGAAGGGCAATTCGCTTTGGAAGAGAGCGCCGTCGGGAATGCCACACGCCTCGCGCACGCCGCGGCCGGAACTCGCTTTCGCGGAGACTTGCCAGGGAGCCGGACAAGTCGTGATCAACAGTCGGCTCGACAGCATCGAGGCGGCTTGATGGACATCGGACAGCGCGGAAAAGGCTTGTTGAATGTGTGGTGACCAATCGGGCGGATCGTCCGCCAGCCAGGCGAATTTTCCGAGCGGATGGTCAATGTCAGCGATCGTTTCTTCAGGACGATTCTTGCGCCAGAAATTGGCCAGCGAGCGTTGCGCGAGTCGTGCGACCAGGAAGTGATCGCCGACTTGTTGTCCGACTCCTCGCACCGGTTTTTCAAGCAGCGGATGCGAACAGGCCAATGGCTCATCGCCACGGCCGAGCACAGTCAGCCGTCGCAGCAAATAATCGTCGGCAACGTCCGTCATGTCGAAGTGGCAAATCACGAGGTCCGGCCTCAGGGCCGTCAACTCGTACCTCAATCGCAGCGACGCGATCAACGGACAGTCACCCGGCACCGCTGCGTTGACCACCTCCACCGGCCGACGCCACGCGGCGCTGAGTTGTTCTTCCAGCCGCGCGGCGAAAGTGTCGGCATCGGCGACTTCCAAGCCCAGCAGCGTTTCATCGCCGAGGACCACCACGCGAATCGTGTCCGGTGGTTTCGGGATCGCCGGCTCGCGGGCGCGCAAGCCGAAGCTGTTGGTCTGTGTCTCGAAGACTTCGCCGGTGTCTGGGTTCTTCGCCGCGATCTTTCGCAGCGGCTTGAGCTGGAGATGTGTCCGCCACGACGGATAGATCAGTTCCTCGTGCGGATCAGCTGAGAGAATCGCTCGGCCGACTTGGAACTCTTGCCAGCGCAGCCAAAACTCAACGACGCAGGGCAACACCGCGAGCGTCAGCAGCGCGAGCAATAACGGCGTCAAAAAACGACCCAGTCGCCGAATCATCCTTGATTCCTGGCAACACTTTCCCATCGGAGCAACCACGGGAGGATACTAGGCCGCTTCGCGAATAAGCCTCAAGACGAGTTGCGCATCTCTCTCGCAAGCGCGACAAGTGATGGCAGTGGAATGGGGAATTGCAAAGTTGGTTGAGCGAGTGTGCAAGTTTTTCAAAGGAGGTGGCCTTGAGGCATGTGCGCGATCGGTGACGGCCTACGGAAACACACGGACGGAATGGGCGTCAGTGCCGTGTTTTGAGTTGGGGGCCGATGTTGCTGACGAATGGACCGGGCTTTGCTTTGGTCTGTCGGACACCACTTGAGGGGGATACTCAAGGATGAGGAATTGCTCAGAATGGCCCACAAGGATGCGGTGCTTTGTCGATGTTTTGGGTTGTTGTTTTTGTTATCCGGTCTCGGCGCGAAGCATGTAACGCCGAACTTTGAGGTCGAAGCGCCGACCGCCGCGATTGCGGAAAAGGTCGCGCTGACCGCCGAACGCTGCCGCGAAGACCTTGCCGTGGATTGGCTCGGACACAAGCTGCCGAACTGGTTCAAGCCCTGTCAGGTCCGTGTGAAAGTCGGTCAGTTCGGAGCCGGCGGTGCGACCACGTTTTCCTTTGCGGGGGGCGAGGTCTACGGCTGGGACATGACGGTCCAAGGTTCGCTGGAACGGATTTTGGATTCCGTGATCCCTCACGAAGTCAGTCACACGATCTTTGCCTGCCATTTTCGCCGTCCTTTACCGCGCTGGGCGGACGAGGGGGCCGCGACCCTTGCCGAAGAGGATTCGGAACGCCGCCGGCAACGCAAGCTGGCCGAAGAGGTCATGCCCTCGAAGCGTCGTATTCCGCTTCGCGAACTCCTGAGCATTACCGAGTATCCGAAGAACATGCAGCACGTCCTGACGCTGTATGCCGAGGGCTACTCTCTGGCCGACTTCCTGGTTCAAAAAGGAGGCAAGAGTCGCTTTTTGGCGTTTATGCAGGATGCTCACGTCTCAGGTTGGGACGCCTCACTGCGCCGACATTACGAAGAAGAGAGCGTCGAGGCCCTGGAATCCAAATGGAGCAATTGGGTCGTCACAGGCAGTCCGGCGTTGCGACTTCCTGAGGGAGAATTGGTCGCCGCCGTGAAAACCCCGTCGGTCGTCCGTTCACAGAACCCAGAGTCGAAGTCAGCGGTGTCTCAACCGAAGACAGACGGTATCGAGTTGGCGTCTGCTGCCACCGGTCATTCGGTCGCACCCCGAGGAGAAACGGTCGTGGCTCCAGAATCACGACGTCGAGCCGCCCCCGCGTTCAACGTGTCCGATTCGTCGCCGTCAGACCAGTTCGTTGTTGCCGGGCACGTTGAAAACGTGCCCCACGAACCGCGTCGACCGCGTGGCTCACATCTCAGCCGTCCCGAACTACGGCGTCCTCACGAGCCAGCGTCTGCGACGCGAGAGGGCTTTCCTGACGATCGATCCGAACTCTCGCCCAGTCCGTTCTCCCCCGTCGAGACAGCCAATTCTGTGCGGCCGAAGAGTTCTCGAAGCCGCGTGAACCCGGAGTTCGTGCAACCGGCGTCGCTGCGCGTGAAATAGCAGCGAGAGATTCTTGGTTTGTCGTTCGGACGCCTACGTCCGAGCGCCCGGACGTAGGCGTCCGGGCTACGCTCGCGACCGAAATTGTCGATCGGATCGTTGCAATCGGCTTGCGAGCGGCAATCGACAGGCCGCTTCCAGCCGATTCCGCCACAGTCAAATTGGCCAGACGACAGCCCTTCGCTGATTCGGACAAACGGTCGAGTCGCAGGGCATCCGAATTTCTTTTCGGCTCTCCGTGTCTTCGGATCGGGGAGGGATCGTTCATTCTTGCGAACCTTCGGGAGCAGATTGGGGTTGTACGACCACGAAATTCGGTGCGGCCATTGCCAGCGGTTTCACCGGGTAATTATCGTGCGACGCCTCGCCACTCGCTTTCGGCGGTATCGCAGCGGGCCCAACTCTTTTATTAGAGGCTGTGATCCATGTTCTTTACTCCTTGGTTGCGCTCAGTTTCTCGTCGTATCCGCTTCCCTCGCCGCCGACAAAAACGACTCACTCCGCAACAGCACGCGACGATGCTGCGCGGACCGATTGTTGTCAGCCAAAACGTCGAAGGGTTGGAAGAGCGATTCGTTCTGACTCCACCCAGCTTCGTGTCGGTGACACCGAATGGCGGCTTGTTTTTGTCGGACGGCGCGACGCTGACCGAATCGCCGCGTGAATTGTTATTTCAATTCAGCCCCGGCCAGACCCTGGCGGCGGCTCAATCGACGATTTCCGCGCCGGTGGCGGCTGGCGCGAACACACTGACGCTCGCCAGTGTCGCGCGGTTTAACGGGCTGACGACCCCGTTCACGGTCCAAATCGGAGCCGATGGTTCTGAAAAAGTGAGCGTGACGGCAGTCAATCCGGGCTTGAACCAACTTACTCTGGCATCGCCGACGACGGCGGCTCACGCGATTGGGGAGTCGGTCACGCTGGCATCGCTGACCGCCATTCAGATTTATGCGGCCGGAAATGACGGCGGCTTTCGTGCCGCGTCGGCCGTGACCGATTTCAATTCCGCCGGTTCCGTCGTGCTGCGACTGGGGACCGCACGCTTGGGAGCCGCCGAAAACGGCACGATTCTGACGATCAACAAGTCGGATCTCGGTCTCAATGCGCTGCCCACGATCACGGGCGCTGCTGGCGCGATCACACTGAGGTTGAACAGCAATGCGACCACACCCACCGATGCTGCTGGGTTGATTCAGTTCCTGCAAACCGATGCCACCGCGAAGACGCTGTTGACGGCCGAGTTGGTTCCCGGATCAAGCTCGACCTCGCTGGCGGCGATTGCCAATGGCACAACTCTTACTCTCAATGGCGCTGGGGCCGCTTCCGTTTTATCGAGTCTCGGAGCGACACCCGGCTTCTCGATGCAGTTCCAGGCGAAGGCGTCCGGGCCAGCGGGGAATTTGATTTCCTTGCAGTTCGTTCGCCGAAACTTGGGATCTGCCACTCCGTTGATCAACGTGGTGGGGAATCGCATTGAAGTCACGCTCAATAACGGTGCCAGTCCGACCTTGGCGTCGAACTTGATCTCGGCCATTCAGGGCAATGCTCAAGCCAATGCGCTGATCAATGTCTCCACGGTTTTTGGAAACAGTGCGACCAGTCTGGCCGCGACGCCTGATGGTACGCTGCTGCAACTTTCCGGGGCCGATCAGTTGCTGTCGCCGGGTTATCGCGACTTGCAATCCGGCAGCACGAATGAAGTGATCTATCGCTTCGCGGAAGCGTTGGGGGACGACAAGTATCGCATTCAAGTCGTGGGAGCGGGAGCCAACCCGTTGACCAATACGGGTTCCATTGGCCCCCCGGTCGTCGCCCCGGAAGTTGTCAACGACACCGACATGGACGGAGTGGGCGCGGATACGCTGTTGACGCTGACTCTGAATCTAGGCACTCAAATCAGCGCGGTGGTGCCGCAGCCGGTGATTCGCAATCA
>SXKJ01000467.1 GCA_005778115.1 Planctomyces sp.
CGAAGCCCCGCTCCAACGGCGGCGTCTTCTTCCACACTGGGCCGCAAAGCAATTTCTTGAAGAAGGGCTACGAGGCACAAGTTTGCAATTCCTGCGGAGACAAACGGCTAACCGGAAGCCTGCTCGTCGTTGAAGATCACGACACGTCGCCCGTGAAAGACGACGAGTGGTTTGAGTACCACATCCTCGTGTCCGGCAATCGGATCATTCTCAAAGTGAACGGCAAGACGGCCGTGGATTACACCGAGCCGATGAATCCGAAACGACCCGACAGTTGGGAAGACCGAGTTCTTTCCCACGGCCTGATCGCCCTCCAAGCCCACGATCCCAACAGCACGGTGCTCTATCGGAAGATCAGAGTGAAGGTGCTCCCGGATTGAACGACTTCGAGATTACGGTTGAGAATCCGACCCGATAGCTTTGAGCATCGCTGCCGCCGAGTCTCGCGCAAACTTTTTCTGAAAGCAGCGGACCAAGGGATAGGTGAGCTTGGTCACGACGTAGTTTGGTCGAGAGAAAGCCAAGATGTCGTACCACATGCAGTCGCCTGCACGGTCCCACTCAATCAAGAATCGCTCTTCACCGCTTTCCGCGTGACCGGGCAAGGTGCCGTAGGCGAATCCAAATCGGGTGATTGGTCCGACCTCATCAACGACATAGACGATCCGGCAGGCGTTGAGCCACCAAAGTCCGAAGACATGGCCCAGTACGGCTACGACCTCACCGGCTTCAATCGGTGTCTCAGTCGGCGATGCTGCGACCCAGCCGAGATGGAAATGCTCCCACCGGCGCAATGCAGACTTCGCCGCCTCAAAGATTCCTATGCCGTTCCCCAACTGGATGCGGGTGTGATCCACGACGTAGCCGGCTGGTGGAACATTGGCCGTTGCACCAACCGCCGAATAGCTGAAGTCCAGCTTTGCTTGTGCTTGCCGGAATTGGTGAATTGATTCGGCATCTGGCTTTCGGAGGGACGGCATCTTCATCAGCATTCATGTCGTTGATTTGGTTGTGGCAGGAACCCTTGGAATCAATGCAGGTGAGTTGACTACGATGGAAGCCGTGTTGTTCATTGGGATGCAAGCCTCCGGCAAATCGACGTTTTATCGGGAACGGTTCTTCTCGTCGCACGTCCGAATCAACTTGGACATGCTGAGGACTCGCCACCGAGAAAAGCGATTGCTGGAAGTGTGCCTCGACACCAAGCAGCCCTTCATTGTGGACAACACAAATCCCACCAAGTTAAACCGGCAGGCGTACATCTCGTCAGCCAAGGAAGCTGGCTTCAAAATCGTCGGTTACTACTTCCAGTCCAGCATCGAAGACTGCAAACGGCGCAATGAACAACGGACTGGTGAGCAGCAAGTTCCTCTGCCGGGTCTCTTGGGAACGTACTCCAGGCTGGAGATTCCCAGTATCGCAGAAGGATTTGACGAACTGTTCTACGTTCGCATCACTGATGGCGGGTTCGTTGTTGAGGAGTGGAAGAATGAAGTTTGATGAACTCGACCAGCAGATGCGGGTCTTTGAGACCTCACATGACTTCTGCGTCCTGCCGGGCATCCACATGGTCGCTCGGCTGGACGGCCGCAGCTTTTCTCGGCTGACTAAAGAGGTTCACCAGTTTGAAGCACCGTTCGATGCCCGGTTCCGTGACATGATGCTGGAGACCGTCGAGCACCTGATGACCAATTGCGGATTCAAGTTCACCTTCGGCTTTTCAGAGAGCGATGAGATTTCTTTGCTCTTTGCGAACGACGACAACAGCTTTCAACGGAAGCTCCGCAAACTGCTTTCGATTCTGGCCGGTGAAGCCAGTGCGAAGTTCTCGTTGCTGCTGGGAGCAATGGCGGCGTTCGACTGTCGGATTTCACAACTGCCCTCAGTCCAGAACGTCGTCGATTATTTTCGTTGGCGAAATGAAGACGCTCATCGCAACGCTCTGAATGCTCACTGCTATTGGCTGTTGAGAAAACAGGGACGTGGTGTGAATGAGGCGACTGAGGCCATCCACGGTTTGTCTGTCGCTGCCAAGAACGAATTACTCTTTCAGAGCGGGATCAATTTCAATGACCTGCCGCTGTGGCAAAAGCGTGGTTTCGGCGTTTATTGGGAAGAGTACGATCACCCTGGAGAGAACCCGATCACCTGTGAGAAGGTCATCGTTCGTCGCAAGCGACTCCACCGAGATTTGGAGTGGCCGATGAAGGATGAGTATTCGGCGTTTCTCCGCAACCTTGTGACACGAGCCTCGGACAGCGAACCCAAATAATGTCCCACCGAAGGAGCCTTACCGATGAACATGGCGCACCAACCCACTCTGAGAAAAACCGGTGAAGGACGCACCATTGGAGTCGTCGGCGACATCTATCGGTTTCTGGCGACTGGCGAAGACACTGACGGTCGGTATGCCGTCATGGAAGCGATCGTTCCACCGGGGGGAGGACCGCCACCGCACATTCACAGTCGGGAAGAAGAAGGGTTCTTCGTTCTTGAAGGCGAGATCACGTTTCAACTCGGCGAAGAACGGTTTGTGGCCGGTGCTGGGACATTCGCCAACATGCCCGTGGGGAGCCTGCATTCCTTCAAGAACGAAAGCGGCAAGCCAGCGAAGATGTTGATTTCGGTCGCTCCCGCTGGATTGGAAAAGATGTTTCTGGAAGTCGGAGTGCCACTTGTCGAAGGTGCGACGACGGCTCTGCCACCCACAAAAGAAGAGATCGAGAAACTGTTGTTGATCGCACCGAACTACGGCATCGAGATCAAGTTGCCGGGGCATTGAGAGAAGGCATCAAATTGAAAGTCGAGATCATTGACGAACCAATTCGGTTTCACCTGTACGGTATCGGGGGCGTTGTCGAGAACGAGCGATACGGCGAGGTTGGCTTGCGCTTGATGAACGAAATGTGGCAGGTGGTGAAGGGGGCCGGGATTCTCACAACGGGAATCAACCATTGGGTGTACCTGCCCGATGGAAGAATGTTCGTCGGCGTTGAACTCCGAAGCCCACAGCGGGTTCCGACTCCCGACCAGCTTGAACCGCTAGAGTTCGAGTTGCAGCGATACATGAAGCATCTCCACGTTGGGCCGTATCAAGCGTTGCCCCAAAAGTGGAAAGAGTTGAAGGCCGACCTTACCGCTCGTGGCGAAGTCATCGGCTCGCCGTCACTGGAGATTTACGGCCATCAATGCGACGAACCGTCCAAGTCGGAAACAACGATATTGATCGGCCTTCAGCAGTAGCTTCACACCATGTCTGAACTCATCGCCTATCACGAAGCCGGTCATGCTTTGATGGCCGTCCTGCTCGGCGGCAATGTGAAGCAAGTCACCATCGAACCGGACGATGACGACGGACCTGATCGCCAAGGTGATACCCAAGTGCTTTGGCGTCGATCAGGAATCAGCGACGATGAGTTTGCCAAGATTGCCGTGCAGGTCAGCTTGGCTGGACCGGTTGCAGAGATGATCTATTCCGGCGATCCGTATCATCCTGGTTTGGTCGCTGAATGGGCTGCCGACTGGCGTGAAGCGTGGGAAGCAGCGACGCCACTTCATCCGGCTGAGCGGCAGCGGCTCGAATATCTGGAACAGATATCGATTCAGCTTTATCACCGGCTCAAGCAAGACGATCTATGGGTAGCACTCGCTTCGTTGGCCGACAACTTGCTGGCGCACGAGACTCTGGATTGCGAGCAAGTTGATGAGATCATGGAGGACTGGTTGGGCTGAAACCCAATGAGTGGCCAAGGAATGCACCGTTCCGGCATGGGCGGTCAGCGGATGGGCATCGGCCGACGCTGATCGCTGAGTTTGTCCATCGGTGCCGTGTACTCCACACGCACCTCGCGCGATGGGCCGAGCAAGAACTTGCCGTCGCGCGAAAACAACTCCAGGTGGCTCACATGTCGGAGACGCGTGACCGTCGTTGTTGGAACATCCAGTCCCACATTTCCGTTGTCGCGTAGGCGGCGTTCCAGCTTCCGTGTCCGACGTCGGGATACTCGGTGTACCGCGGCGAACCGCCCGCCACCTTCATCGCTTCGATCATGCGCCGCGAACCTTCCACCGGAACGGTCGGATCTTTGGCCCCGTGAAATGCCCACACCGGTACCTTGGCGATCTTCTCTGCGTCGCTGGGTTCCCATGCTCCACACACAGGGACGGCGGCGGCGAAGCGATCAGGATGAGCGACGATCAAGCCCCAAGTTCCCAGGCCACCCATCGACTGGCCCGTGAGGTAGACGCGGTCGGGATCAATCGCCACGTCGCGCAGCAGCGCGTCGAGAGCTTCCATTAGTTCCGGCTCGACCGCTCGCTGATCCGGATTATTCCGAAACGTGCCGATCACCCAGCGGCACTGCTTCGTCTCGCAAGCCGGAGCCACGATGAAGCACGGATGCTTCTTTTGCTGTTCGGGCGCGGCCAAAACTTTGGCAGCCTCGGTGTTGCCACCGGCTCCGTGAAGACAGAGCGCCAGCGGCAGCTTCTCACCGGCGGCGACGTTCTTCGGTGTGAAGAGGCTGTATCTCAGCGTCTGCGTGTTCGACGCCTGAAACTCGCGGACCTCAAAGGCCGATGTTGCGCCGCCCGGCCGCCGACTCTCACTCGCCTTGCCTTTCAGCGAATCGAGCTCCTCGCCTGACAACACGCCGTCACCATTCGTGTCGTGAGCGGCGATTCGCTTCCACACCGCCTCCGACACTTCATCGCGGTCAACTTTGCCATCGCCATTCGCGTCGAGTTTCTCAAGTCGCTCCGTTTTGTCGGCAGCGGGTTTCTTCCTGGACTGGCTCATCGCTTCGCGTGGCACGCTCCAGGCGAACGCGACGAACACGATGCTCAAGACGAATGCTCTCATGGCATGTTCTCCGGAGGCGATCTTTGAGGTTGGCGGTGAACACGATCGCTGGGCGCGCCAGCACCAGGTGGGCCGGTGACAGTGACGATCGTATTTCAACGGACTGCCAGATGCTCGATCTGCTCGACTTCATCGGGTTCCAGGTGGAAATTCAAGACATCGAGATCCGCTCGCATGTGGTCGGAGTCGGTGGTCCCAGTCAGAGGCAGAATGCCGACATCAAGACCGAACCGGAAGACAATCTGGCTGACGGTTCGGTGGTGACGTCTGGCGAACTGGGCCAATTCGGGTCGAGCCAGCACTTCGCGATTGGCAGTCAGCAGCGAAAAGCTCTGATAGACAATTTCATGAGCGGAGCAGAACTCGCGGATGCGACGATCCCAACCTCGAACTGCGTAGCAACGGTTCTGGACGAAGCTCGGTTGGACTCGTGCCTCCTGGCACAATGACTGGAGCTGTTCGAGTGAGACGTTGCTGACTCCGAGCAGATGCGCCCGGCCGCTGCCCTGGATGGCCTCCATCGCACGCCATGCCGCCCAATCATCGGGAGCAAGACCCACTCGCTGCGTGGGACCGTGCAGCACAAAGGAGTCGATGACCTCGGTTCCCAGATGCTTGAGCGAGCTGGCGAACGACTGCTCCACCTGAATCGGGATGGGAGCCGCAGGATCGTACGGCAGTCGATGGTCCTGCCCGCCCTTGAAAGTGAATTTGGTTTGCAAGAACAAGTCATCGCGGGTCACCAAGCCCCGCGCGATCGCCGCCGAGATGGCCTGCCCAACCGCAGCTTCGTAGTAATGCCGCCGTTGATTGGCGGTATCGATTCCGCGAAAGCCCTGCTGCAAAGCCAGCTCAGTCAAACGCTGCGTCTCGTTCTCCTTCCACGCGGTTCCGTACAGGAACTGCGGAACTTCAACGCCGAAAAATTTCGTGCTCTGAGGCAGCATGTGCAAGTTCACCGACACTGACAAGATCGGAAGTCATCCAGGAAAGTGGCTCAATTTAATCGCGGCCGGAGTTGGCCGTCATCCACTCGAAGCAGTCAGGTCGATTTCCCCGCTGAGTCCAGACGCCTTTGCCGGGAAGCACTCGTAGGCCAATCGCATACGATCGCAAGTCATCGCCAGATGTGGCAAATCGACGCAACAGTCAGCACGATGTTGCTTGATTCTCGCGAAATGCTCCGCACACAACTTGAGCCGCACGCAAAGGCAGCAAAGGCATCGCTTGACCATGACGCCACGCAAACGAATTCGGCAAGTCCCGGAAGTCGAATTGAAGCGGCTCTCGCCAACTCTGCAGAAGAACTTCAGCATCGGCCAGAATGCAATCCAGTTGCCGTTCCACGCCAAGGGCGCATTGGGGAAGCTGGCTGAGAAACTCAACGTCACGAGCGATCACCTGCTCAAGGCCCGCCGATTTGCGGAACTCCTTTCGGACAAGAAAAGCCTCGAATTGCTGGCTCAAGAACGTAACAAGCAAGTCACTCCGCTGAACCCTGGGAAACAAACCGCTCGCCCGAAGCGCAAGAAGAAGGACACCCGACTGAGTTGGGGGCATGTCCGGCATCTCGTTTCCGTGGCGGATCATGCTCGCCGTCACCAACTGTTGAAAGACGCTGTCCGGCTCAATTGGAGCACAACTCAATTGATCGATGCCATTCAGGTGCGCGAAGGTCGCACAGTTCGTCCCGTTGCTGGCGGCCGCCCACCAAACAGACCACAAACGATCGAGGAAGAAATGTTGCGGTTGCAGCGGCTCTCGGAGAAATGGTCGGCGCTGTATCAATCACGTCTCATCGAGAAACCCTCGCAGGAGCCAAATGCTCCGCTAACCTTGAAGGACCGAATCACGGAATTCCTTCAAGGAGATGGCCATTCGGCGTCGGTGTCACGAGATCTGAAGTCGCAGATCGACGGTCTCCAGCACGCTCTCACACGTCAGGCCGACGAAATTGGCGAGATTGCCACTGCCATCAGAGCTTGGCAGGCACCGCCACTCAAGCAGCCTCGCTCAAAGCGAAAGTGATCTCGATTCTGCCAAAGCTTTGTCCACGCCGCAGGCATCAGCCTTTGACATTGGACAGATTGGGCACCATCCAAGACAGTGACCGGCTAAGTCAGGAGCATTGAGAGAAATGAAAACAACCTCGTTGAGTCTCTGCGCGATATTTGCCCTGGCCAATGCTGCCATCGCCGCTGAGCCGATCACATTGAAGCTCTGGCCCGATGGTCCGCCGACCGTGATGGTGCCGAAGTCCGATGCCACGGTGAAGCTCATTCAGTCCTATGGCGGTGCCGGTCCCAATCGCATCACCGATGTCAGCGATCCAACGATCACGGTCTTTCGGCCGGAGAAGCCCAACGGGACGTCGGTGATCGTGGCCCCCGGCGGCGGCTTCATGTTTCTGTCGTATGCTCACGAGGGGACACAGGTCTGCGAATGGCTCAACTCGTTGAGTGTCACAGCCGTCCTGTTGAAGTACCGCACACCAACGCGCGACGAGAAAGAGATGTTTGAGTTGCCGGTGCAAGACGCCCAAAGAGCACTTGGCCTCGTCCGCCATCACGCTGCCGAATGGAACCTTGATCCGAAGCGAGTCGGCCTGCTGGGCTTCTCGGCTGGAGCGAACCTCGCCGGGCACGCGGCTTGGGATCGCGGCGATCGGACCTTTCCACAGAAGTCCGATCTGGACGATCCACGCGGGCCGGACTTCCTTGTGTTCATCTACGGCGGCGGCTTCCTCGACAAAGACGACAAATCGAAGTTGCGTGCTGGATTCAGCATACCGGCCGATGCGCCACCGATTTTCTTCCTGGTCGCTCACGACGACAAATCGAACCCGATTGAAGCCGCGATGCTGTACCTCGAATACAAGAAGCGGGAACTCTCCGCCGAACTCCACATCTGCGCAAAAGGTGGCCACGGATTCGGCATGCGCAAAGACGGCAAGCCGATCAACGACTGGCCTCAACGCTGTGCCGAATGGATGAAGAGCCTCGGCTACCTCGGTGCAAACTGATTCCGGGCGAAACCCATTTTGCGGCCTGTTTGTATTCTGTCGTCGCGATTTGAGGAGACCAAATCATGGATCAGTTTCGGCTCTTCCATCGCACAACAGCGGAGGTTGTCGATGCAATCCTTCGCGACGGCTTTCATGACTCAGAGCAGTGGCTGGGATGTTCGGGCTCGGACCTTGAAGGAGTCTTCCTTTCTGACATCCCCGTGACCTGCCAAGACGGGGCGAAGGGAGAGGCCCTTATCGAAGTGATGTTCGATATTCCGGAACACGAGATTTCGACTCAGTTTGAATTCATCGGCGAAGGCCAACTGTTCCGTGAGTTCTTGGTTCCTGCGCAATTCATCAGGGAGCATGCCCAACTACGGCCGGTGCCTGATGTTGAAGTTCAAGAACTTGAGAGTTGGGCGTGTAATATTCGGCTCAAGCGGTCCGGAATTGCCCCACCCATTCTTCCGACCTCGTGACCAAGCCGTACTTCTGTAAACTGGCAGCAATACCCGAAGCCTCATCAGTTCTTTGAATTGATCTTCGACTTGGCGTGGCAAATTCCCGCCGCGGACTAGAACGCCAAGTTCCATGTTGATTGTGAAGGCGAACTCGGTGAGGTTGGCGCTGGAAAGAAACAACCAGTGACCGTCCGCGACTGCGCATTTGACGTGCAGTATGCCAACCTTGCCGAATTCATTCTGCTGTCGGTTCTCCCTCGGCCAATACATGACTGAGCAGCATGACGCGACATCCGGGCCAAGGGCTCTCAGCGTGCTGTATTCGGCTTCACCAGCCACTCGGTCGGGTGTCTCGACGATGACTGTGATTCGCACCCCACGTTTGGCCGCACGGACGAGCGAATCGCAAATATAGGGAATGTTGTAAACGGCATAGCTCACCAACGTAATTTGTTGGGTTGCTGATTCGAGGACTTGCAGGATTGCCTGCTCAGTCCTGCGAAACGGAGCGGCATCAGTTTCAGGGCCTGTCCACACGAGTTCCACAGACTGTGCATCTCGATGGGCTTGCTCGGAATGTGCCGCCGTCAGAACCATCATGCTGACAGTCTGCGGAAGTAGATTGGCTGCGGACTCGTTCCATTGGTCAATGAGCAAGTTCGCTAAGCTGCGATATTGGGGATGAGGAAGTTCCTGAGCCAGCTTGGTCCGAGCTTCAGCCAGAGACGCGCTCTCTTCGATGAGTCGAGCGACAAGTTGCAGCGTCGGCATCGGCAGTATGGATGCCAGCTTCGTTGCTGCGATTGCGAGCGGCTGGTGGCTCATGTTAGTTCTCAAAGAAAGCGAACTTCGTTTCTTCAACCGTCTTCACGAGCACGGCCCGATCGAGATATTTGTTGCCTCGTTCGCATGAAGTCTCTGGCAAGAACGAACAAGCATGGCAAGCGGCGGCGTGCAGCGTTCCGTCGCTTGTTCCCTTGTGCTCGGAGCAAAGTGGATCGGACGCACACAACCGCACCGTTTCGAGTGCTTGATCCAAGTGCCGTCCCAACTTCTTCGGCTCACCCAAGGCACAGAGTCCCCCCAGCGTGCCCTCGCTATCTGGTGCGGCCGTGTAAATCAACACGCCAGCCATCGGTTCGCCATCAGCCGGGTTGCGGCTATAGATGCGTTCGGCGATCGAAGCCGTCGTGTAGCCGCATTCAATCGCCAGTTGCCGGATGACAGCGTGGGCGAACGAGTGCAACAAAACGTAGCGCAGCCCGTGATAGTTTGCTGAGGGATCGAGTCCTTTGGGTTCACGCCACAGGCGATGCGCTTTGAAGAATTCTTCATTTTGGACTTTGCTGCGTTTCAACCACTCCTGAATCGCCTTCTCAGAGAACTGAAAGAAGATGCCTTCCCCTCGGGTCTCAGAAGCGGGCACCCAAGTCGGAACACGACGAGACAGCGGTGCCCGCCGATCCGGCGGCAGATCAAAAGCTGAATCAAAGTCGCGAGGAGACTCGATGCGCGTGAAACCGATCAAAGCACGGACCTCGCGCAGCTTGTCAGCCAACACGATCTTGTCGAAGAACTCGGCGTAGCCGTCTGGTGGTTCCACGACTCGCAAGCGGAAGTGATCGCTGGTTTGTGCCGTCGTTGGATTCGAGAAGACTTGCCACTCTGGTTTCTTCAGGTCCGAAGCGGTGTCCTCGACGTCATCCGCGCCTTCAAGCTTCTTTTGGATGCCTTTCCAAATCTCAGCATCGGTGTACTTGCTGAAGTCCTTCAACTGGCCGATGGCTCGAAACGCGGCAACGATCTCTGGTGCCGTTGCCTTCTCCAACACAGCCCAATTGTCATCAATCATCTGGGCAAGTGGGTCTGTCGCCTGCGGCACGGACAAAGCCGAAACAATGACTGGGAACCATGAGTTCGACGCACCTTGCAGAATCGGAGCGACATGTGCCTCATCGCATCCGTCTGGATCAATGTCTCGCAGTTGCGGACGACGGCCACGACAGGGCGGCATGTGGGATCGGTTGTCACGTCCGAAGGCTTCGGCCATTCGGCGAGTGACGTTGCACTTCTTGCACTCCACGACCACGTCCGACGCTTCGCCTGACGCCCCAAGTTCGTACATGTAAAGAGGCCCGTTGCATTCGGTCTTTCCTTTATGAACGAACTCCGGCCACGGGAAATCATCCAAGTGTCCCTTGTGACAAGCCACCAAGAAGCGTGCAGGGACGACGGTCGGAGCAGTTCCTTGAGTCGTGCAATTATGAACGTATCGAGTCTTGTCGGGTCGATAGGGTTGGACCTTCGGCTCAAACAAATTGGAACTCAGTGGCGCGAGCAATCGGCAGCGAGAGCAGACCATCCAACGGGGGAATGGAGCGACGGGGACACCGATTTGATGAGCCTCATCGAACCAGTTCGATTGCCCGCCGATTGAATCCGGTGCCCGCGGTGGCGTGAGCAATCGAGCCACCTGTGCTCCCAACACATTCTGCACGGATTGAAGCAGCCGCTCTTCACCGATTTCCGTTGAGTGTGAAATGGGCCAGTCTTCCAGCCCCATCACCAACACGGAGAGATTCGGAAGATCGACCAGAGAACCGATCCCGAACGTCAAAAGCACCTGACTCGGTCTCAATTCGCCCACTTCGGATTTTCGCATCATGGACGTGATCATGGTTGCGAGCCTCCGTCGTTGTCAGCTTCCGGTTGCACATCCACGGGAACGTCGGCAGCAGCAAACTCATCCAACCCGCCGTCGTCGATGATCAATTTCACGGTCGGCTCCACTTCCCGCAGCGAGTTCAGACAGGTGAATGCTTGCCATCTCTCCAGTCCAGTGTGATGGAGCAAGCTCACCGTCGTGCCTTTGGCGGGACCGTTACCGCCGCGTGGTTGGTTGTAGGTCAGCACTCGACCGCTGGTCGTGTTTTGAGCCTCTGCCTTCCACAGGTCTACCTTTTTCTTCAACTCGGCTCGGACGTAGTCGGCAAGCTGATTCCCTTTGTCTCCGATCAGCCCAGCTCTCTCGGCGATGGTTTCGATGGCGTCGAGCACATAGGGATCAGTGACCTGAATCTTTGCCGCCGCTTCATTCAGGTTGAACTCCGTCCCTCGCAACCGCACAAGCGCCACCAACAGGCCGGCCAGCCCACGATGCAACGCCCCCGGCGAGAATGGCGTCACCGAAAGTGGCTCGACGTGTTTGTAAAAAGTGGAGTGGTAATGCTCGAAGGTTTCGTAGTGCGACAGGTCTCGTGGCCGAGCCCAATTGAAGACCGTGCAGACGATGCCCGGTTTGTTACGGCCAACACGGCTCGTTGCTTGAATGTATTCCGCCGTCGCCTTCGGTTGCCCGGCAACGATCATCAGGCCCAACCGTTTCACGTCCACGCCGACCGAGATCATGTTCGTTGCCAACAGTACGTCGAGCGGCTTCTTCGGAGCCGCCTTAAACTCACCCTTCTTCGCCAGTTCTTTGCGACGGGCCTCTTGTTCGGGATCGAACGGAGCTTCCAGCCGATCGAGGATCAGCGGAATTTCTTCGGACCTCATTCGAGAAGTCAGTTCCGACAAGTAGTCCGTAGGAAAGAATCGCTTGGAGAGTCCACGGCGATCCATCTTCTTCACACGGGTGTAAACGTCATCGTCCACGAGGCGACGCATGCCGCCAAGTTCACGCATCGAGTTGAAGTAACCGACCAGCGTCATCCACGGATCGACGCTCACGCCATAGGTCTCGTAGAGCGTCTGAGCCGAACAGAGAAACGCCACATAAACCCGAATGAGTGCCGCTTTGAGCCGACGTCCCGGCGCACAGATCCCGATGTAGCAACGTCCCGGATAGTCCTCGCTTGGTTCACGTTGAAGCGAGAAGAAGTTTTCTTTCACGTCCACGCCATTCGGCGGGAAGATGCTCACCTTCCGCAGAAAGAGACGATGTACCTGCGTGTCGGCGTTACGAATCGTGGCGGTCGATGCAATTAACTTCGGCCGCACCTTCTGGCCATCGACCTCCCAGGTGCAGAGCTTGTCGATCGCCGTTTCATACAGCCCGACCAGCGTGCCGAGTGGTCCGCTGATGAGATGCAACTCGTCTTGAATGATGAGATCGGGCGGCCTGAGAGGACTCTGTTCGATGGTCCTCGCCGATGGTGCTCCACTCTTCGCCTTGGGATGAATGCTGGAATCGTTGATCTCCGGTGAGCGGAAACCGTGACGCTCGCAATAGCCATTCACCTGCCCGAAGACCATCTGCACTTCGCCCTTCCACGGCATTTGGGCGAACTTGTCCACGGTCGAAATCAGCAATGTCGGCAACCGGCGGTAAATCTCTTCGTCCACGACAACCACCGGCAAACCCTCTTCTGATGCCTGCCGTTTACTAAAAAGACACTGACCGAACTTGTCGCCGCAGAACGTCAGCGTGCGCGCGGACTCATGTGGAAACGGTTTTGATTCCAGATGCTTGCCGGGTTCGATGGCACTTCCACACCACGGACAAGTTGTGAGTTGATACGGCGTGCCGATACCGCCGCCGCCACCGAATTGATTCCCTCGATACTGCTTGATCGCCTCCGCTGCATCGTCGCTGTGGTTGGGAGTCGTGCGCCGACCGACCCACAGGCCAATTCGGAACGGCGTCTGTCCCCATCGTTTGTCGCCGTGTTCCAGTGCCTTGCGGCGGATTGATTCACAGGCGCAAATCAATGCGGTTGCTCGTTGGAACTGCTGAATCGTCAGCAGCCGCAATGTGTATCGCATCAGAACCGAGATACCGTTTTCACCGGATCGTCCTGCAACGACCCCTTGCAGCCGTCGAATTCCCATCGTGTAGGCTGACAGCCCCAAGTAAGCCTCGGTCTTGCCGCCGCCCGTTGGAAAGAACAGCAGGTCAGCGAGAGCTTCTTGACTGACGTTGCGATCGGGATGGTCGAGCTTCGTGACCGCAGGCAGGTTCAGCAGAATGAACGCCAACTAAAACGGTCGCCACGTTCGGTTGTCGGGAACGTCGATGTCTTTGTCGAAATCGGGTTGAGCTTGCCGACGTACTTGCTCGGAATAAATCGAGTGCGTTCGTTGGAGCCACATGGCACGATTCATGAATTGGAACGACTCGCTCGCCTGCGGATTCTCTTCAATCAACTTCAGTCCGGCTTCCAGACGCTTGAGCGTTGCCCGGCAGTTGGCAATGGCGGTGTCTGCGGCTTCAGTGAAGTGCTTCAATCCTTCCTTCGGATCAATGAGTTTCGTTGTCTGATCGTCAATCCATTCCCGATACGCCGTCACCAATGGTTCAAGTTTCTTTCGCAAACCGTTGGCAGGTGCCTCTGCCAACTCCTTCATGTCCAAAACCAATCCCTTGAGCTTGGCAAAAGCGGGGTTCACGTCGGCGTCATCGGCGGTTGGCGGTGTGGTCTGAGGGACTTCGTAGCGAGGTACAATCTCTGTTTTGACCAGCACGGCAAGATCGCTGTTCGTTGGCGAGACCTCGGTGTGGACGCTCACACCATGTCCGACAGCGAACTCGACCTGCCGCCGATAGAGCATTTCCATCGTGTCCGATTCGAGTTGTTCCTTCGGATCGAGTTTGCTGCGACGATTTCGCTCCAACCGCTTCTCGAAGATGGCCGAGCCGTCCGTCGCTGTAACGATGAGATTCGGTTGAAAGACGTGGAACTGATCTTTGGGTAAGCCCTCTAATTGACCATTCACGAGGAACAACGTGACGATCCAGTGCGTGTTTCGATGCCAGATTTTCCCACGCACAAAGACGTCCGGGCTGTTTGCATCGAATGAGGTTTGTCGCACCGTGCCATCGGTCAGCGGAATCTCGATGACTCCGCCGCGTGGATACCGTTTCCAGATTCGTTTCGGTCGCCCGGTCCTCTCGTCGATTTGCAGTGGCTTGACCTCTCGCAGGTATTGTCCCCACGCAGCTTCGACTCGCAGTTTCTTGGTTTCATTACTGACGCAGAACGTCAGGCCGAATGACGAGGCAAGATGGGCCTGCGCCACAGGCGTGTCCCGATCGGTCGTGCCATCATCGGCGGAATCAACACCACCTTCGGAGAGTTCGTCAGGAATCAGCGGAGTCTCTTCATCGTCTTCGACTTCCACGACGTGATCGGTCTTGGCCGGAGCCGTTGCAATGTGCTTGAGAGGGGCCAGCACACCGACCAGATACCGATCACGGACGTTGCGCTCTTCGACTTCCTCAGTCGTTCCCCCGGCGGGACCGAGCAGATCAGCGACGACCATCCGTTCCAATTCGGCACGGAGTTGCAGGGGACTGAGATGTTTGGCGAGTGTGCTTGGCATGGCTGTCTTGCGTCTGCGAGTTGATGAGGCTGGCTTGTCGTCGTCACGACAGTCTTACCCAACTCCGAAACCACAACAAGCAACGGACTGAGACATCGAGTTTTGCCAACGGATGAAGCTGGCCATTCAGGGCGTTATCAGCAGACCATTGGTCTCTCGGCGCAGGTGCTCGATGTACCCGATCAGTCCCGATCGGACATTGGCTTCGGTCGCCTCCAATCCTGAACCGAAGACCGCACGCAGCACGGTGTCGCAGTGCAACGCCGGCACGACTTTGGCGAGCAAGGATTCAAAGCCGATCCGATCAATCACACGAACAAGGATCTGCTCGAAAGTGATGACGTGTCCTTGCAGACGCTGAAACACTGGCTGACAAGCCGGCGTGGATGCCAGCGCTCTCAAACTCGTCTTGTCGCTCGTCGCGACGAGGAATTCGGCGAAGTGGGCCGTGGATGAAAACAAGACCGCTTCACCGGCATCAATTCCCACTGCGTCGTCGAGAAGCTGTTGCTCGGCGGCGGGAGGCGGAGCCGACAAAGTCTGCACGCTTTCGAGAAACGCCTTCAAACGCTCGAACACCGCTTCACCCATCCGAACCTTGGCTTGCTCTGGCTTCTTGATCGGCTTCAGCAAGACGTAGCGGGCCGTTGGAAGGACAAAGACTTCGTCGCGCGTTGCTTCCAGGGCAGCGAGCGCTTCTTCCAGGAGGTCGCAAGCGGCGAGCTTTCGGATGAGGTCGTTGTCCGAAAGGCAAATCATGGGGTCGAACCCTGCTGAGTCACTCGCAGCAGGAATTCGCTGCTGTCTTCGGGAAGGCGTGACCAATCGAGACGCTCCGCCATTTTCTCGCGGACCAATCCGATGGCATCCGCCTCTGGCTCCAGCACCTTCAGCGCGGCAGCTCCGAGGGGATAGAACTCAGCCCCCATCGAATGCGCGTAGTTGAGCGCGATGTGCCCCGGATCAACCATGCTTTGTCTTCCGAGTTGCCGGGCGTCATCAGCCAATTGCTGCGCCTTCGGCCAGCGATCGGCGGCCATGAATCGTTTCCCACGTTGCCCCGTCAGAAGCTCCTCGGCGAACGCATTGGCCTGTTGCTCTTCCACATCCAGGCTGGCGTCATCGACGTAGTCGTCCACGAGCGCTCCGTCTTCGGTAATATGGTTGAGGGCAATGTGTCCTAACTCGTGCGCAAGAATGAAGAGCAGCCATGCCGAGAACTTCGCTCGTCGGCAGAGCACGATCACCGGGCGGCCGTGGACTCTGGCCGCGAACCCGTCCGGCCGGCGCGCGCTCTTGGGAAAATGGTCCAGGTGCAAAACGGGAATACCCGCTGACCAACACCAGTCGAGCAACTCGGCCAGTCCCACCCACGGCGCACCGCCGCTGAGGATCTGCTGGCGAATGTCCTCCGCATTTTCGGGCAATGAGGCCAGTGGCGTGGTGGTTGCCTCGGCGGCCAGTTGAGCGGCGCGCGTGGCCATCACGCGAGCGAGTAGGAGTTCATCTTCGGAGACATCAGCTCGTTTCTTGAACTTGCAGGTTCCGAAGTCCCGCAATCGCAATGGAGTCGATTCCTCTTGCAGCGACCGCAGATCCAAACCCAAATGCCGCGACAGCAACATCAGCCCCTGAGCGTAGCCGGCGGGATTCGAGGCGATGTCATCCTCCCACCAGCTTGGCAGAGCCGTTTTCTTCACGAAGTCCTGACTCAGTCCGACTTCGCGCAGGCGGCGATACAGCGGTTTCATCGGGTTTAATTGGGGCAAGACGATCAACCTCCCAACTTGCATTAAAGCGAAACGGGTTTGAGTCTATCGCTTCTCGCGTGCGCCTCACAGGTCATGCGATTTGAGTCAGGGATTCACAAGTTCAAGGTCCACGACAAACCAAGATGCTCCCACTTCTCCAATTCGGTTGCCAATGCCGAGCGTGTCGGCGACTGCTTGTTGCTGGATGTGGTCGAGTTCGTCTTGGACAAGCCGTTTACCGAGCAGACGTGGAGCCGAGTCACTCGTAATTTCCGGTACACCGATCCCAGCGGCTAGTCCTCTGAGATGCTGGAACAGATTTTCTTCTCTTTTTCTACCACGCTGTCGAACCTGACCCAAGAAACTGGAAAAGTCCTCGGTCGCGATCACCTTTCCACGAGTGTTGGCATAGCCGTTTGTTCCCGGCGCGTCGTAAGTCCAAACTTGGTGACCATGAAGGGTACTTGGAGCTACGAACGCCGAATGATCGAGCACTTCGCGCGAGTGTTGGTGTGTTTGCAGTTGGTGATAGGTCCAAAAAGCGGCGCAGGCGTATCGAACAACGGCTTGCGAACCGACTGATGCTTCAAGCACCTCCAGCGTAGTTTGCTGATGCGGAAGGACCGGGAATCGGAAGTATGGCCGGTTCCAGTAGTGCCACTGAGCAGCGCTCGCCCGCCCCAGATGCATTGGCCGTTTGTATTGGAGAATGAGGCTCACGAAGCTGGACGGGAGATCCGGAGCTTGGGGTTGTGCGGTGGCACGTTGCCAAAGATTGGGAACCAACAGAAGTCCAGATGGAGCTGCACCGCCAACCAGCTTCCAGATCGGCGCGTTCTGTGGCTGATGGGCGGCTACGTCATACCCAACGACCGCTTCAAGCACTTGCCCGGCAGCGAAGACCCCCGCATGTTGGAAGCCCAGTTCAATGTTGGCCGGCGTCTCATATTGTTTTTCCTCGAACTCAGCGATCGGCATCATTGGTCTCCGGCGTCAACTAATGGCAATTCGCCCTGTGACTCGCGGGGCGCGCCGTGCAACTGGCGGCGGAAGAGTAAGCCGTAGTCGCCGCCGAGATGCAGGCGAGTGATGTAGGGGACTTGAAGTGCTTCAGGGGGTTCGGTGGTTGTGGTGACGATGTACTGGAACGGCACTTCTCCGTTGGACCGAAGCTCGCTCGATAAATTTGAGACGCTGGTGAGCAGGCGGCGATAGATGGCTGCTCCGAGATCGGCTTCGCGGGGGCTGTCGTGGATGAGGAGGCCGGGGTGTTTGGCTTGGCCGAGTGCTCCCATGAGCAGCACGGCGAGATCGGCGAGCAAAATGGAGAGCGTGTCGAAGGCTTCGCCGGAGAGGGATTCGCCTCGAAAGACTCGGAAATCCAGGCCGTCGGATGAGAGGCGGATGCGGCCCACGAAGTCTGGGGACAACGTCGCTTTGACGAGGGCCTCGTAGATGCGGCGGATTCCGGTGGCGCGGTCATTTTGGGAACTCAGCAGCGTGGCGAGCGAGGCTTTTGCGGTTGTCTCGCGTGTCACCAGCGAAGTTCGATCGGCGATCAAGCGAGCGAGTTCGGAATCGGCCACGCGGCCGGAATGCACGGCCTCCCAGTACACAAGTTGTTCCAGGGTTGTCCGCAGATTTTTGATGTCATCCTTGGCGTTCCGGCGAGCGTCGGTCAGTTCGTCACGACGAGCGTTGAGCGCGTCGAGCTGCTCGCGCAGGCGTTGCACAAGTTGGTTGTGGCGGCTCGCACGCGCTGTCAATTCGGCGGTGGCTTGGTCTCGCGCGGCCGCCTCGCGTACATCCGCGGTGCTGGGGGCGCTGGCGACTTCCAATTGCTCGACGGGCAGGGCGAGTTGTGCTTGGGCGTAGCTGCAATCGCCGATCATGATTTGACCGTACTTACAGTTTGAAAACCGAGCATCGCGGATGTCTTGCTGAATCTTCTTGAGTTCACGGATCGTCTTCGCCACGTCCGGCACGAGCGCTGCCGTCCCCTCATCGGTGATCGAGGCGGTGATGAATTCTTGCTCGGCCAATTCGGCTGGCTCTTGCAGCGATGCGGCGGCGTAGGCGATTTGCCGTTCCAAGGCTTTGAGGTCCGCGTCAGCCGCGTCGCGCTCTTTTTCAACCTTGGCGATTCGGCGTTGGACTGTCTGGGGCAGTCCGTACAAGTCGTTTGGGTCGAGCGGCATGTTGTGGTCCAACGCTCCTTCGATCCCAAAGTCTTTTTGGAGCGTTCGACGAAGCTGTCGAACCAAGTAGGCCGGCTCGCGTCTTCGCTCGGCAATGTCGCCGTCGATGCGAGTGCCGTCGTTGATGATCCGTTCCAACTTGGTCTGCAAT
Source organism: Planctomyces sp. (assembly GCA_005778115.1). Classification (GTDB taxonomy): domain Bacteria; phylum Planctomycetota; class Planctomycetia; order Planctomycetales; family Planctomycetaceae; genus SXKJ01. Next base: position 18,751 of record SXKJ01000467.1, read on the forward strand.
CGCGTCTCTTCATCAGGAAGAAGTTGCAGCGCGGCGCGCAGGCACAAGAGCGCATCCACTTTCGGCTGCTTGAAGCTGGGTGTTCCGGAGTCACTGCGAGCCGATCGCCAGTTCCAGAGATTTTGGTAACGGGCCTCTTGATCGCGGCTGCACATTGCGAGCAGGTGGTCCCACAGAATCGAGGCACCGCCCGACAGGACGGACTGCGTCCGCAGGTCACGCAAGCACGTTGCGGAAAGGTGGATGCGAAAGTCAGTGAATGACTGCCGAGTCGGTTTGTCGGCGATCTGCTCTTCGATCGTGGCTTCTGGCTTGGCGTAGGAAGCGTGGTGATGGGCGAATGGTCTGAGAACAGCCCACGACTGGCCGCCGACGCGGATCTCCGCGGCGACATAGCCTTCGGGACAGGTGTGTCGGATTTCGGCGACGGCGTGAGCTTGTCCGAACGACGACTCACCGAGGCAGTAACGAATCAAGCGGCAGAAGGTGGTCTTGCCGACTCCGTGACCTGGCTCGAAGTGTTGGTCGGCGTCTTCGGTCTCGATGCCCCAGACGACATTGATTCCCGTGCCGAGCTTGACGCTGCGAATTTCGATCAGCGGATCAAGCGACTCGAACAACGCGATTCGACGAACCCACACCAACGGCTCTGAGGCCAGCGCGTCGCATGAAATGTGTTCGAGGATCGGCATGAAGTGGGATCTCGTTAAACGGTCACGGCGCTTCGCTTTTCATTCACTTCGCGGACAACTTGAGCGGCCGGCTCATCGACTGGTGTGGTGCTCTCCTGGAGTTCGCGCAAGCGGCTCGCGGCTTTTCCGAGAAGCTGGACGAATGCGGGAGCGAGGCTGGGATAGGACGAACGAACGTCGGAGAAGTTGGTGCCGAGGCCGAAGTTGCCGTCCGCACTTGCAACAAGTGATTTGTTGCCGGTGAGCGTTGTGACGAGATCACTCCAAGGGACACCGACCTCGGACGCGGCCGTCAATTCCGAAGGAATGCGTTTGATCGCTCGACGGAAGGCGGTGCGGTCTGGGCCTGTCAGCATTGGCTCGCACCGTTGCGGAGAAATCGCCAGCAGGATCGCATCGAAGTAGGCGGACTTGCGCAGGCCGGGTTGATTCTCAACAATGTCCAGATAAACCGCGCAGAGCAGCTTCTCGCGGGCTGTTTGCGGGAACGCGGTATCGAGGTCATCAAGGTCATCGAACAATCCACGTTCCACGACTTTCGGCTGTTCCGCGTTCTTCTTTCTTTCGGCTGCCACCGCTGCCGTTGCCGCTTTTCGTTTCTTCTTGTCGTGCAATCCCTGCGCGACTTCTTCGGCGTAGCGTTCGTGGTTCAACTTGAGCAGTCGGGAAAGGATGTCGCGCCGTGCCGACTCGCTAATCGTGAAGCGGATGCCTTCCTTCGGTTCCGTAGGCCGCCAGTTTCGAGAGCGATTGCGGGGGCGACTGACACTTCTTAATTGAAGGCAGTCACGCACTTACAGAGATGCGTCGCACAACTCTTCGACCAACTCACTTTTGGGACTTTTAGCGTATTTTGTGGCCGTTTATAGAGGATTCTGTGCCCATTCCGTGCCACACAGTGAGCGTAATCCAAAACACCGAAGCTCTGCATGGAGAGCTTCGGATTCGGGGCCGAGGGCCGAGCGATTTCAGCGACATAGCGCTGTTCAACGGATGTGTCAGACTCCACCTTAATAACGAGTTACGACAATAGCATGACCGCCAAAATCTTCCACCCACTGCTGGCCTTGATCGCCTCGGCCAGCAGCAACGAACTCGCGAAGTACGTCGAATTTCTGAAGGAAGAGAACAAGATCCTCCGGGCGCGAATCCCCGGACAAGTTCACACCAAGCCGGATGAGCGATCCCGACTGATCAAGCTGGGGAAGGCGCTGGGGCAAGCGATTGAGGAACTGATCACCTTGGTCGCCCCGTCCACGTTCTACCGCTGGTGCCGAGACGAAGACTCAGGCAAGAAGAAGGCGAATCCCAAAGGCGGCCAACGCAAGTCGCGCGAGATCCGCGAATTCGTCATCGAGATCGCGAAGACCACGGGGGAAGTTGTCAGTTTGTCGCGCGACAAGATCGAAGTGCGGTCTTACGTCGGTGGGTTGGTGCAGTCGTTTGAGCGGCGAGCCGCTTAGTTCACGAAGGCTCGCGAGGTTGCCAATCATCTATTCGACAGAGCAGTTCGCTGC
>SXKJ01000468.1 GCA_005778115.1 Planctomyces sp.
CCCGATCACGCCGATGATGCCGCCGCGCGGCAGATTGAATTCCATGTTCTCGAACAGCAGTCGATCGCCAAAGCTCTTGGTCAACTTCTCCGCGCGAATGACCAAATCCCCCAGCGGTTTTCCCGGCGGAATTTGAAACGCCGCAGTGTCATCCGCGCCTTGGTACTGCTGCGATCGCAACTCCTCGTAACGCTGCATGCGGGCCTTGTTCTTGGTCGCCTGAGCCTTCGGCGACATGCGGACCCACTCCAACTCGCGAGCCAATTCTTTCTGACGCTTGGACTCTTTGTTTTCCTCAACCTTCATCCGCGCGTACTTCTGCTCCAGCCACGACGAATAATTTCCCTCGAACGGCATCCCCTTGCCGCGGTCCAATTCCAGAATCCACTTCGCGACGTTGTCGAGGAAATATCGATCGTGCGTCACCGCAACGACTGTCCCGGCGAAGTGCTCCAGAAATTTTTCGAGCCAGGCGACCGATTCCGCATCGAGATGGTTCGTTGGCTCGTCGAGCAACAGCAGGTCCGGATTCTGCAACAGAATGTGACACAGTGACACGCGCCGCTTCTCGCCGCCGGAGAGCTTGGCGATCTCCGCATCATCAGGCGGCAATCGCATCGCGTCCTTCGCGACATCGAGCGTACGATCCAACTCCCACAGATTGTCGTGGTCGATCTTGTCCTGACACTTGGATTGCTCTTCGAGCACTTTCTCCATCTCGTCCGGTTCCAGCGGCTCGCCGAGCTTCAGATTGAGCTCGTTGTACCGTTCGAGAACCGCATGTGATTCGGCGACCGCGTCATTGATGCACTCGGCCACGGTCGTGTACTTGTCGAGCCGAGGCTCCTGCGCGAAGTACCCGATCTTGATCCCCTTGGCCGGCCGAACTTCCCCCATGAAGTCCTTGTCTTCACCAGCCATGATCCGCAAAAGCGTGCTCTTGCCGGACCCGTTGTTACCGAGGACGCCAATCTTGGCTCCCGGATAAAACGCCAACCAAATGTTGCTGAGGACTTCTTTCTCCTCATACATCCGGGTCAGTGACTCAATCGTGTAAATGTAATTGTCAGCCATGTTATCTCGTGTCTCCAAAGAAACCGTACCGCGACCGTCAGGGAGCGGACCGCATCGGCCACTCCCTGACGGTCGCGGTACAGAAATCAAACCTGTGATTCCAAATTTGGGCCGCGTGTCATAACGGCTTCGGCAAAAAACCCAAGGCATTTGATCGCAAAATTATCGCGCCCAATGCCACATGAAAGCCGCGACCGGCCCGGCCAATAGCAGACTGTCCATCAAATCGAGCAGCCCGCCAAATCCGGGCAACAACGATGGAGCATCCTTGACCCCGACGTCTCGTTTGATGAGTGACTCCGCCAAATCCCCCATCAGGCCGGCGAATCCCACGACAGCTCCGAACAGGATGGCCGACCAGAATGGCCAATCATGCCAATGGCCATTAACGCGATGACCGATCCAGCAGAGCCACGCGGCGGAACTCAATCCCGCCGTCACGATGTGACCAACTCCACCCGACCACGTTTTGCCGGGGCTCAGTCGCGGAGTCATCTTCGGGCCGCCGATCAATCGCCCAAACGTGTAGGCTCCGACGTCTCCCATCTTCGTCGCGATCACCAACGCGCCCAATGCAAAGTAATCCTCTTGAAACCATCGCATTTGTGCCGTGACGGCCAGCATCATGCCAATGTAGTGAATGATGAAGAACTCGATGGCCGCGGAAACAAATTGTTGACCGACGGGAAGAAAAGCATTCGCTACCACATCCGCTGAAGCTACCGGCGGCCGATAGCGAATGACCGCCATCAGCAAGATCGACACGGAGATGAACGCGAACCATCCCAAGGGAACATGCCCTTGTTGAAATAAATACGACATGTCCGACGAAGGAAACAGACGCGGTGCCCAGACGGCGAACAACGGCGACCAGGTCCAGATCCAACACAAAGCGAGGCTCGGTCGAAATCCCGCCGCGCGGCTAAGCACCACCAATTCCCAAACGCAGCGTGCCGAGATCACAAGCAAGACAACAAACAGAATGGGAGCGGTGTTCGATCCAAACGAATGGTCCCAGACGAACAATCCGATCGCTCCGGGGATCAGCAGCGCGGACATCAGCAGGCGGTGTTTCAACATCTCCGCTTACCTCGACAGTCCGCCGAAGCGGCGTTCGCGATTCGCATAGTCGCGCAAGGCGTCGTGCAAATCGGTGGGACGAAACTCTGGCCAGCATTTGGACGTGACCCAGAACTCGGCATAGCTGGCTTGCCACAACAAGTAGTTGCTCATCCGCATCTCGCCGGCCGTGCGGATCACCAAATCGGGATCGGGCATCCCGGCGGTGTCGAGATGCTCGGCGATCTTCTCTTCGTCGATCGCGTCCACCGTCAGCGAGCCGTCACGCAGTTGAGTTGCGATGCGCCGAAAGGCATCGACCAGTTCCTGACGACCGCCGTAGTTCACTGCCAGACACAATCGAGTGCCACGATTGTTGCGGCTGATCTCCGCCGTCTTCGCGACTTCGCGGAGCACGCCGTCGGACAAGCCTTCGCGGCGGCCGATCACCGCGAATCGCAAATCCTGACGCATGATTTCCGACCGTTCTTCGACGAGGTACTGCTCCAACAATCGCATCAGCATGTCGAGTTCGCGTTGTGGGCGTTTCCAGTTTTCGCTCGACAGGCAATACAGCGTGAGCTGCTCGATGCCGAGTTCCGCGCACTCTTCGATGGTCTCGCGAACGGAGCGGACTCCGCGACGATGCCCTTCGATGCGCGGGAACCCTCGTGCGCGTGCCCAGCGGCCGTTGCCGTACATGATGATTGCGATGTGCTTCGGCAATTTCGCGGCCGAAAGGCCCAAATCGCTCAATCGGCGAGCCGCTTTAATCGCATCAAAAGGCACGGCGTTCATCGCCTCCTGAGCCGCAGGGCGCTAGCCCCGGTTACAAGAAAACCGGACGCTAGCGCGTTCCGGCTGATCGACTTCGCGGCCCATGAACTATCCAGATCACAAGGCGGTGGCCGGAACCAGCGGTTCGACAGCCGGCTGTGTGGCTTCCGTTTCGGCGAGCATCCCACCATCTCCATCGCCGAAGTACACCATCTCTTCTCGGTAGTACGGAGCCTGATTTGGCGTTTCAATTCCCAGTCGCACGCGGTTGTGCAGAATTTCCAAAACTGTCACTCGAACGTTGTCATCAATCACCAATCCCTCGTTGACACTGCGGGAGATGATCTGCATATCGAAGTCCCCTGAGAAACGTTGGAGAAGAGAAGAAGTCAGACAAAATCAGATGAATCGCGGCGGCATTCTGACTTCGCCTCCACAACAGAGCAAGCGGCCAACATCGCGAAAAAAATCTTTGTTGAGTGCGTCTGAAAAAACTTGACAGATGAAATGCCATCGACACGTTTTCGATTTGATCGATCACATTTTGTGGAGCACGTTGAGTGTCCGAACACAAGCCCTCAGCCGAATTCACCAACCCTTCACCGCGGCGACTCAAGCTGATCGTCTCTCCGACAATCGACGACGAGCGGTTGCAGCGACTGTGCGAGATCAGTGATTTGCTGGAGGTCATCAATTGCCATGACATCGCGCAAGCTCGCGTGGCGATTCGTGACGCCGACGGCTTCTTCGGGAAGCTGACTCCCGACCTGCTCGCGAACGCTCGGCAACTTCGCTGGGTTCAGTCACCGACGGCGAGCCTCGAGCACTATCTCTTCCCCGAATTGATCGAGCATCCGTGCGTGCTGACCAACATGCGCGGACTCTTCTCGGACGTGATCGCCGATCATGTGTTCGGCCTCGTGCTGTGCTTCGCACGCAACCTGCACACCTACATTCGGCGGCAGTTGCGAGCCGAATGGACGCCCGTTGGCGGCGAATCGGAGCGATCTGGATTCAGTCACGGACCAGCCACAGTCTCGGAGATCGACCGCCGACATCAACACCTCGCCGATTGCACCCTGGGAGTCGTCGGAGCCGGTGAAATCGGCCGCGAAGTGCTCCGTCGCGCGTCCGCGTTCGGCATGACGTTGCGAGCCGTTGATCCCATCTGCCGCAGCGTGCCGGGAGTCCTCGAACAGGTCTGGCCAACCGACCGCTTGAACGACTTGCTGGCCGAATCGGACTACATCGTGATCGCCGCCCCTCACACTCCGGAGACGACGAGGCTCTTTCGCACACCGCGATTCGAGGCCATGAAGCGTTCGGTCGTGCTGATCAACATCGGCCGCGGCGCAATCGTCGATCTGGCCGACCTGACCGCCGCGTTGCAGTCCGGCCTGATCGCCGGCGCGGGACTGGATGTCTTTGAAACGGAACCGCTGCCCGCCGAGCACCCACTGTGGGGAATGGGCAACGTCATCCTCACCCCACATGTGGCCGGTGCATCGCCGCGCATTGCCGAACGGCACTTGGCCACGCTGCTGGAGAACGCGCGCCGGTTTGCGGCGGGCGAACCGTTGCTAAACGTCGTCGATAAGGCGCGATGGTTCTGACCAGGCGAGCGGGGCGGCGTCAGCCCCCCGGTCTTGGGACGAACACGAAGACACCGGGGGGCTGACGCCGCCCCGCTCGCCTGCATCTCGTGATCGGGTCGCACCACCTGTGACGGTGATGCGCGGAGTACTCAACCGCGCGGGAATGCGCACGCTAACCGTTGTCGCGGAACGCTCGGTCGTCCGAGTTTCATGCGTTCTGAGCGTCGTTCGGGCGGTCACAGTTCTGACCAAGTTCCGGTTGCGCTTGTGCCGTTAGAAGCGGAGACGGCGCGAAGAACGGTCTGCTCGGTTCTCTCGAACGAGCCTCCGACAACAGGGACACGGATTGTCGCCGAATGCACGAGTCTGCCTGCGGTGGCGGACGTAGTCGTAGGATGGGCACTCTTGCCCGTCCGCTTTGAGCGAGCCAAACCCGGACGGGCAAGAGTGCCCATCCTACGAGGAACAATCCATGTCCCTGACGTCTTGGTTGCAATCGTTACGAGCGGGTCGCACGACCTCCCGCGTCTCACGTTCCTCGCCCCTCGCCACTCGCCCCTCATCCCTCGCCTCCGAATGCCTGGAAACACGGGTTCTGCCGACTGTGGCGGCTCTGCTGATTGGTGCGGAATTGAACGTCGTGACGGATGCCGCGGACTCCATCACCGTGCGGACGAACGCCGCTTTGCAGGTGGAGATTCTGGCCAACGGGGTCGTGCTGAATACGGCTCCGACGGTGAATGCCTCGGCGATCCAGAAGTTGGTCGTGACCGGCAGCGATGCGGCCAACGTGATCGACCTGAGCGGCGTGACGGCGGCGCAGTTCACGCTCCTGCCGAGCATCTTGGTGAGCGCAGGGGACGGCAACGACACCATCACTGGCTCGCCCGATTTGCCCAACAGTCTGCTGGGAGGGGACGGGACCGACGTGCTGTTGGGAGGCGGCGGCAACGACTCGCTGGATGGCGGCAACGGAGCGGACACGCTCACCGGCGGCGTGGGCAACGATACGTTGCGCGGTGGCAATGGGATCGACTCGCTGATCGGCGGCAGCGGCAACGATCAACTCGATGGGGGTGACGGAGCCGATTCGCTCAACGCGGGGGACGGCGATGACAACGTGCTGGCAGGACAACGGCGTGGTCGCCACCTCCACTATTGACGTGGCGGGCGTACCCGTCTCAATTGCGGTCGTGGCCGAACCGCTCACAGTGGACGGCACAACC
>SXKJ01000042.1 GCA_005778115.1 Planctomyces sp.
GGGGGCTGACGCCGCCCCGCTCACCGGGTTCATCGGAGCCAGGAAAAAGAAAAGAAGCCGGCGATGTCGCCGGCTTCTCGAACTTCCACAGCGATTCGGCAACTAGGCCGGACGAACGTTCTCAGCTCGCGGGCCTTTCGGGCCTTGGCCGACCGTGAAAGTCACTCGCTGACCTTCGCGGAGTTCATCGAATCGAACGCCATCCAAGTTCGACATGTGAAAGAACATGTCGCCGCCGTCGCCGGTCGCGATGAATCCGAATCCCTTGTCTGTCACTTTCTTGATCGTGCCTTCAGCCATTCCAGTCACCTTCTCAAATCGAACATTCGTAACGCCGCCAAGACAACGCGCCCCAGCCAGCAGGCAGGGACAGTAACAACTGTCCGCCGACAACACGATCTTGAAATCCTCAAAATCACAGAGGATGAGCACGATCAGGCCACACGGCATACCGCACCGCCAAGCCTCCGAGAATCAAGCCGCCACCGATCAGCGTTGGCCAGCCGATGAGTTCGCCCCAGCAGAGCCATGCCCATAACGGAACCAGGATCGGTTCCAGCAACACCAACAGCGCGGATTCCTGAACGCTGAGCACGGCGACTCCACGAGTCGCCAGGACGTAAGGCAGGCCCATTTGAAAGACACCAAGGAACGCGACCAGCGACCATTGCAACGCGGTCAGTTCAATGTGTCGCGTGAGCACCAGCGGCAGCAGCACGAGGCCACTGAAGGCGTGATTGAGGACCGTCACCCAGATCGCGTTTTCATCGCGGAGCCAGCGCAACGAAAGAATGACTCCGGCATACGCGACGCCGCTCCCCAGCGCAAACAGGTTTCCGTCGGCGTGTTGGTCGTCTTGTTCCGAGAAAAGAATCCAGGTGATTCCGCAAATGGCGCACGCCAGCGCGATGATATTTCCGCGATCGATCTTCTCTTTAAGGGCCAGCCAGCTAAACATGAAGACCCACGCCGTGCTGGTGTACTGCAAACAGGAGGCGGCTCCGGCGGTTGTGCGTGTAAAGGCGCTGACAAACATCACATTCATCACCGCGAACGACACGACCGACGGCATCAATCGAGGTGTCAGCCGAGTTCGACGCCACGCGACAAATGGCAGCAAGCCGACGGCCGCGAACAGCGCCCGATAGCACGCCAGCACGAGGCTGCGATCCCCGACCGGAATCGCTTGAATCACCGGGCTTTTGATGACGATGCCGCTGAGGCTCCAGAGCAGCGCGGCGGCGATGAGGCAGGCGCGGCCTTTGGAGTGCAGCGATTCATCGCCGCTTTGGGCTGCGGCGGTGCCGCTTTCTTTCGATCGTCGCATCGTGGGGGGGGGATTCAAAAAGAAATTGGCTGTGCCGCAATGGAAAGCGGCGATGAATCGCCGCATTCCAAATCAATTCACGTCCTGCCCGGTCAAGAACTCTTCAACGGCATCGGCATGTCGGGCGATGTGGCGGACGCTACGACAGAGTTCATCAGGAGCGACCTTGGCTCGCGAGTGATTTTCGACAACAACGAAGTGCGGCAGACCATCGACATCGCGGACGGCGATGCTGCCGTGTGGTTGCACAGCGTTGCGTCGCAGAGCCACTTCATAGTGATCCGGAGACGCCGGACCGCCGACCGAGAAGATTTGGATCTGACGAAACGGCACGTTGTCATCGCTGGGAGCAATCATCACTCGCTGCCGGCGCCCATTTCGGAGCTTCACGATGGCATCAAATTCATCGGCCCCTTCACCGGCGGACCAGGCGATGTCCGTCTCCTCGCGAAACGCCTCGGTCAAAAGCTGTCTCAGATCGCGAATCTCTTCCAAGACGGAGAACAACAACGGTTGTGCCTGATCGGCGTCGCGAAGACGCTGCGCGGAATCACGATGGACGAGGCACTTCAGAAGTTCGACGATTTGGTTCGGCATATCCGCGCAGTCGTCGCGAACGTCAGGGAACGGTTGCGACATGGCCTGAGACATGAGCTGTTTCACGGTCTTGCCATTGAAAGGAAGTCGGCCAGTCAGCATCCGAAACAAGCAGACGCCGAGGGCATAGACGTCAGTCGAAGGAGAAGCTTGCGAGCCGGCGAACAATTCGGGAGCCATGTAGTGCGGTGTCCCAACGATTCCGTCGAAGGACTTCTCGCCCCGACCCCGAATTCGTTTGGCGAGTCCGAAGTCACCAATCTTGGCACGGCCAAGGCCGTGCAATTCTTTCGTCATCAGAACGTTGTCCGGCTTCACGTCACGGTGAATCAGGCCAGCGCGATGCGCGGCGGCCAAGCCGTCAGCAATCTGAGCCGTGATTTGCAAGGCATCGGTTGGTGGCAGGCGTTGGTGCGAGTCCAACGTCTTCTGCAGTGAGTTGCCGGAGACGAATTCCATCTCCAGAAAATGCAGGCCGTCGAGATTGCCGACGGCGTGTGCCATAACGACGTTAGGGTGGTGCAGGTTCGCGACGGCGATCGCCTCTTCCCGAAAGCGGTTGACGTAATCGGCATCGGTCTCGACGTACTTCGGCGAGAGAACTTTGAGCGCGCAGCGTCGTTCCAATTGCTGATGAAAGGCGAGGTACACCGCCCCCATCGCTCCGCGGCCGAGCAGCGTGTCGCAGCGATAGATGCCCAGCGTCTTGCCGGCCAACTTGTCCGCGTAGTTTTTCGTGCTCCGTTTGGCTTTGGGAGGTTCGTCCGGAACGGCGATCGGTGGCGAACACTCGGAATTCTCAACGAGCGTTTCCGACAAACCTGGCGAGGTCGCTTGCGGGACGAAGAGGACCGTCGCTCCCGTCGGCACCTCGTCGGCCACCGCCGAGGCGTCGTGTAATTCTTCATTCATGGAGTTTGCATCGGGCACGATCAATCAGAGCCTTTCAAAGTCTGCGGCGGATTGTAGTGCTCAGGACCGCGCGCAAAAGCGAGGAGTTGCAAACCGAGTGATTATCGGACTTACGACGCACGGTGCGACTGCCCCACAAGTGATCCGTTCTGGATTCGTCCGAATTTCCTGAGACGCCTCGCTCTGTATTCTGTTGAGTGCCGCTACAATCCCACGTCGTTTTGGACCTCCTTCGTTCTGTCGAAATGAATCTTGCCGTGTCGTCTAGCTTTGAGCCGCTGACCTCCTCCGAAACCGCCTCGAAGGGAACCTACGCCTTCGTGAGCCTCGGCTGTCCGAAAAACCTAGTGGATAGCGAGAAGATGCTCGGTACGCTTTCGCTTGATGGCTATTCTTTGGTCTCTGAAGCGGACGGTGCCGACTTTGTGATCGTCAACACCTGTGGCTTCATTGAGCAATCTCGCGTCGAGTCGAAGGCAGTGATCCAGGAGATGCTCGATCTGAAGAAGGGCGGCCGAACGAAAGGGGTCATCGTCGCTGGCTGTTTGCCAGAGCGTGTGGGCGGCAGTCTGCTCGACGAGATGCCGGACATCGACCACATCGTCGGCGTCTTCGGCCGCGACGAAATCACGAAGGTCGCGGATCGGATGCTCGGCCAGCAGCGCGAGCAGCGGACGCTGTTCCGGCCCGCTCCGATCAAGGCGATGAACGATCAGGCTCGGCTGCGGATCACGCCGGATCATTTCGCGTATCTGAAAATCTCCGAAGGCTGCGACCGGACCTGCACGTTCTGTGCGATCCCAAAGATGCGAGGCAAGCACATCACAAAGCCGATCGAGATGGTCATCGCCGAGGCGAAAGAACTCGTCGCCGACGGCGTGCGTGAGCTCATCATCGTTGCTCAGGACACGACCTATTACGGGCTCGACTTGTACGGCAAGGTCCGGCTGACCGAACTGCTATGGCAGCTCGATCAAGTCGAGGGGCTCGATTGGGTTCGCTTGATGTACATGTACCCGATCAACTTCTCGGACGAGCTGATCGAGACGATCGCCGGCAGCGAGAAGATTCTGCCGTACCTCGACATGCCGTTGCAGCACATCAACGACACGATGCTCAAGCGGATGCAGCGCCGAGTAAACCGCGATCAAACCGTCGAACTTGTCCACAAGCTGCGTGACCGCATCCCGAACCTCGTGTTGCGGACCACATTCATCACCGGTTTTCCCGGCGAGACCGATGAGCAGTTCGAGGAATTGAAGAAGTTCGTATCCGACTCGAAGTTCGAGCGAATGGGGGTCTTCACCTATTCTCTCGAACCGGGAACACCGGCCGAAAAGCTCGGCGATCATTTGCCCGAAGAGGTCAAAAACGCTCGCCGTGACGAACTGATGGAACTGCAACAGCAGATCGCGTTCGACTTCGGCGACACAATGGTTGGTTATGAACTCGACGTGCTGATCGACAGCGAAACCGATGAGCCAGGCGTATTCGCCGGCCGCACGTTCGCCGACGCGCCAGATATCGACGGCACGGTCTACGTCGAAGCCGAAGGGCTTGAGTCGGGCGATATCGCTCCGGTCATCATCGTGGCTCGGCAGGATTACGATTTGGTGGGTGTCATCGCGTCTGAGGAAGAAGAATAAGTTATGCCAGTCACGGACCCGACTGCTGACATCAAGAACGCTGCGGAAGTTTCAGCTCCGCCGTTGCCGCGCATTGATCGGCGTTCGCTGAACGTGCCGAATTGCATCACGCTGGCGCGGTTGGTACTGGCGGTTGGGCTGTTCGCGATGATCTCGCTCGGCTCGTCCTGGATCGCGGCGGCGGTGATGTTCGTGATCGCGGCCGCGACAGACGCCCTCGATGGTTTCATTGCCCGGAAATACGGATTAGTGACGACGCTGGGCCGCATCCTCGATCCGTTTGCCGACAAGATCATCATTTGCGGAGCGTTCTTGTTTCTGGCGGCGAAACAAGGAACCGCCACGGAACCGGGTTCGGGCATCAATGCTTGGATGGCGCTAATTGTCTTCGGCCGTGAGATGTTCATCACCAGCCTGCGAGCGTTTCTCGAACAGCACGGCCGCGATTTCTCCGCCGTCTGGAGCGGCAAGATCAAGATGGCGCTGCAGTGCGCGGCCGTGACCGCCAGTCTGCTGTCGATGGACCCACAATTCGCCACCCCGAATTTCATTATTGGGCGCGACCTCGTGTTGTGGTCGGCAGTGGCCGTCACAATCTACAGCGGTGTCGAGTACACATACCGAGCCTATCGCATTCTGCGGGCGTAGGTAGTCCGCTCACACCGTGGCCGGTCCATTCGAGTCACCGAGAGCCTCGGCGACTTTTGCGGGCCGCGCTACAGCGTTGCCAGGAACTCGTTCATCTCTCTGGCCGCGTGCGCGTCGCCGGTCCGAACCGCGACAGAGATGCCTGCCCGCAACAGCGGTTGAGCTTGTTCGATTTCACCCAGCCGAGCGAACAATTGGGCGAGCTGAAAATATCCGGCTACGTAATCGGGGTGTTCCGTCAGCAATTGGCGGAATTGGGATTGAGCCATGTCCGTGTCGCCATCGGAGGCACAACACATTGCCAAGCCATACCGCAGAAACGGGTCGTGCGGCTCGGATGTGAGAAGCTGTTCCAATTGTTCGCGTCGTGACATTTGGGCAAACCTAGCGAGGGCGAGCGGTGTTGGAGCAGTCCGTCACGAATGGCCGGCAACGTGAGCCGAGTTGAAACTCCTGCGGCTGTCTCTTTTTTGTGAGTTCGGTTGTAGCGCGCGTGACGATGGAAAGGAAGCACAAGCGTCATGCCAAGCGAGCGTACCGTGTCCACTACGCGGCGACTTTTTGACACTTGACACGACTGACGCCGCTCGACCGAGAAGTCGGCCGGAGCGAGGATCGGCAGCGATACAGCCCGCACAACCTGACCTCGGTCGTGTTGGGCAAGTTATGAGCGATCCGACGCGACGCCTGAAGCGGTTACGACACGGCGGTCGATTCACACAACACGGAGATCGACGGATCACGCTCCGTGCGTTGGTTGGGGTCTGTGCCGGAGGCAACTGACCCCGCAAATCATTCGCTGCTTCTCGAGACAAGAATACGCCTCCCATGCTGCTTCGACCTCTCGCCTACGGCTTGTGTGTCTGCGCGTGCGTTATCGCCAGTTCGGCTTTCGCCACCGAATTGCGGATGACCCCCGCCGTCAAAGCGATCCAAAAAGCGATGCCCTCGGTGGTCAATATCCACACCGAAAAAACGGCCGAGGACGCCGACAGCTTGTCGCCGGTCAAAGACCGCAAGACCAACGGCATGGGGACCGGAATCCTCGTCGACGAGCGGGGCTACATCGTCACGAACTACCACGTCGTCTCCGGTGTCGAGACCCTGCGAGCGACTCTGGCTGACAGCAGCAGCTACACCGCTCGCGTGATTTCTTACGATAAAAAACACGACCTCGCGATCATCAAGATCGACGCCAGCAAGCCGCTGACCGTTCTGCCGCTGGGTACCTCGTCCGATCTAATGTTGGGTGAGACCGTCTTCGCCATCGGCAACGCCTTTGGATATCCCGACACAATCACCCAGGGCTTGGTCAGCGCTCTCCACCGCGATGTCGAGGTCAACGAGAAACAGGGCTACAAGAACTTGATCCAAACCGACGCCAGCATCAATCCGGGAAACAGCGGCGGGCCGCTGATCAACCTGGATGGCGAAGTGATCGGCATCAACGTCGCCATCCGAGCCGGTGCACAACGCATCGGCTTCGCCATCCCGATGGATGACGCTCGCAAGATCATCGCGGAGTTGCTCAGCGGCGAACGGCTGTCTCAAACATTTCACGGAGCGATCCTCACCGACGTGAAGAAAGGTGAGCAACGATTCCTCCGCGTCGACGGCCTGAAGCCGGGGAGTCCCGCGGAACAAGCTGGCCTGAAAGTCGGCGACATTGTGACCAAGATTGGCTCGATCGCAGTGACGGATGCGGCCGACTTCGAGCGTGCATGCCTTGGTCGCCCCGCCGGCGAAAAGGTTGAGATCTCGTTCCGCCGCAGCGACAAATCTGAAACCGCCTCGATGACGCTCGCCACCATTTCCGCCGGACGACGAAATAGTTCCGAACCAACCCAAGCCGTGGTCCGCGCTCAGAACGATGAGCCGGCACACGACAAAGCTTTCCGATTGATGGGCATTCGGATTGCGCCGGTCGCCGAATCAGAAAAGCGGCAACTGGGTGATAAATATCGCGGCGGAATGAAGATCACCGAGGTCAAGCCGCAAAGCACCGCCGCCCAGAATGGCATTCATGTCGGCGACATCTTGGTTGGCCTGCACGTTTGGGAAACGGTGAATTACGAGAACATCAATTACGTCCTCGACCACCAACAACTGCCGACCTTCAACCCGTTGAAATTCTACATCCTGCGTGGCAATGAGACGCTCTACGGCCACTTGCAGGTGATTCCCCAGACGGCCACGAAGACGCGATAGTGCGAGGCCGATTGCGAACCCCATTTTGTGGAATCGCAGCGAATCTTGGAGCCGTGTGGCCCAGAGATAGTCCAAGTTGGAAAGTCAGCCGGTAGACGCTTGTTGTCGATAAAGGTTGGGATCGACGATTTCAGCCATCTGATTCACGTCCAAAGTCCGCTGCAAGAACTGGGCGATCGTGCGAGCCGCGGATGCCGGATCACCGATCAAAGTGGCGTGCTGGCAGTTCAAGACCTGCATGTCCGGCTGACTGACAAGCCAGTCGTCGATCGACTTCAGATGCCGTTCGAAATGTCTGGTCATCGCGGCCGAATCCGGGCCGGTCGGCTGATTCCGTCTCTGCAACATCAGTTCTTGCGACCGGATGACCTCTCGCAGATCGCGGCGCACAAAAATCACGCGATAGTCGAACCCTGTCGGCAGCGAAGGAAGCAGTGGACTGACGACTTTCACCGCTCGGCCCTCCGCTTCGGCCAACCAGGTCGCGTCCCGTTCCAGCGTGCGGACTTTGGTGTATTCGAGATACCCGCGCGGGTTGTCAGCATCAGGCGGACGGCACTCATCACACAAAATCGGATGCCCGCCGGCTTGCAGCATCTGCATCACTAGTGAAGTGCCCGATCGGGGCAAACCGGAAACAACGGTAATCATAGACGACTCGCCTGCTCCAAGATTTTGTTCGGTCACGCGATCCGCACTCCGGCCAAGCGGCCCACCACCAATCCAAACACCATCATCAGCAACACGGCGGCTGCGGGCCAAGGAATCTTCGAATAGCCGATGCAGATCTCGCGCGGTGGATACCAAACTTCTATCCGTTGAATGGGACCAACTTTTGGCATCGGCGACTCGGACGGATTCAGCCACTGGGAAATGAAACCGCGCCGTTCGCGACGCACCGGCGTGCGGATCAGGTCCGTTCCGACGACGAGGCTCTTTCGTTCGGATCGGCCGTCGATCGTCACATCGACCCAACCGACTCCCACGTTCGATGCGACAACGCGCCACGCAACTTCATTCCGGGACGGAATCCGCACGGCGGGCGAATCGACTCGCACCATGTTGGATGCCGAGATTGTGGCGAACGTGCTGATCGCCGGCTGTGACCGGTCCAATTCCACCACAATCACCGCTGACTCACCGAGCTTGAGCGGCCGGCGATCGAACCACGATTCCAGTTGCACAAAGATCAGCAACAGTGGCACGGTGGAGATCGCCATCGGCACGAGAAAATGTCCCAGGTACGTCAGATTGGCGGCAAGAATCCGGCCGCAGGCGGTCAGGCTGACTCGCAGATCGTGTTGAAACAGAAGCAACTCCAACGCTCGGGCGAGAAAGCGATTCCGCGAGCGACGAATCTCGTCCTGATTCGAGGTGACGCGGAAGATCGCCACCAGCAACACGGACGTGAGCAACGAGGCGACCACCAATCCAGGCCACGGCGACACGCCACTCCACGGCCACATGACAACATCTGCAATACCATTGAGCAGGCGATTGATGGTTTCCATCACGCGATGTACCCCAGCCCTTGCAGCCGCTTCCGCACCTCTTCCGCCGAGTGAGCTTGCTCAATTTCGGTGGCGGCCTTCTCCAGAATATGAGTAATGAATTCATCGACTGTGCTGTAGCCAGCCAATTGCGCGGCCGCTCGCAGCTTCTCATACAACACACGGTCAAGGGCGCTGCGTCATCTCAAATGCAATTTGAGGTTGCAGATTATTTGAGGAAGACTTCGTTGGGGGTTCTGTAGCCGAGGCAGCGGCGCGGGCGGTTATTCAGAAGATTTGCGACGCGTTCTAGCTCGGCCCAGGTGA
>SXKJ01000469.1 GCA_005778115.1 Planctomyces sp.
CATTCGTCCAGAACCCGCGACTAGCGCCTTGCGGCTCACTGACTGAGCAATTCTCGGTCGTGGTGCTAGCCCCAGCAGTTGCGTTCCGGGCGGGAGCGCAGTGAGTTGGCTTCGGCGTCGTTGATGAACTCCTTCTTGACCGGGTCGAAGGTCAGCTTGCGGCCGAGGATCCACGAGAACGCCGCCGCGAAGCTCGCGATGTGCGAGTGCATCATCACGTCGGGATTGGTGATCGTCGGCTTGCGCGAGCGGACGCAGTCGAAGAAGTTGCGAGCGTGCGTCTGCGCGTCGATGCCGCGAGTCCGCTTGATCTTCTCCGTCGGCGACACGACTCCGCCGAGCTTCACTTCAATGCCATCGTCGCCGACTTCCACCGAGCCTTCGCTGCCGACGAACTTCACCGGGCAGAGGCCGAGCTTCGTGTTCCAATTCGGGCTGCGATCGCCAAACGGCGTCTTCAAAAAGTCTAGGAACAGCTTTACGCCGTTCGCATAGCGGCAGGTGATGCCGATCGGACTCGGCTCGAATTCGATCGGCGTCGTGCCGTCGGCGCTATTGGCCCACTGGCATTGATCGACGGTATGAGCGCCCCAGTCGAGCAACCGTGCCCCCGACTCGAAGTCGTACTGACCGCGCCACTTGCCGGCGACATAGGCCGAGTTGTACGGCCGCCACGGAGCGACACCGAGCCACTGATTCCAGTCGCAAACATCGGGCGCGGGAGTGGGCTCGGCGGGCAGCCATGTGTTGCCCAACTCCGGCATGTAGACCGAGGCATAGAGCGTATCGAGCTTCCCGAGCTTGCCGGACTGAGCCATCTCAACGGCCGTCTGGAACTGCGTCACGCTCCGTCGCTGCGTGCCCGCTTGGAAGATGTGGCCCGTGCGTTTCATCGTCGCCGCAAGGTCTTGCACATTCTTGATCGTCAGGCCGCAGGGCTTCTCGCAGTAGACGTCCTTGCCCGCTTCCGCCGCGAGGATCGATGCGTGTGTGTGCCAGCGATCGCCCGTCGCGACGATGACTGCGTCGATGTCTTTGCGAGCGAGCATCTCGCGCATGTCGCGATAGAGCACGCAATCCGAATTACCTGCGAGCTTATCGACGTGCGCCTTACCCGCCTCGCGCCGACTCTTCTGCACGTCGGTAATCGCCGCGCAGCGCACATCGTCAAGACCGAGCATCGACGTCAGGTCGTAAGTGCAACGCGGCCCGATGCCGATCACCCCGAGATTGATCTTCTCGCTCGGCGCCACCGCGCCATCGCGCCCCAGAACTCGCGCAGGGACGATTGTGGGAAACGCAACCGCCGCCCCAGCCGCCATGCCTGCGAGCACTTGTCGTCGCGTGAATTGCGAGCCGCCCGTTGTCGGCTCGACACTGGCGGCATCGCCGCAGATGTCAGTCTTCGTTGTGTCGTAACTCGTCATCAAGGGTGCTCCAGTGATCTCGGGTGGAACTGATTGCAAATCAGTGGTTGAGAGGCTCGCGATAAGAATTTTAACTCGTCGCCATTCGTGTTGGTGCGACGGCCTTTCTAGGCCGTCAGCCGAAGAGACGGCCTGGAAAGGCCGTCCTACATCAGTTATCGCCGCAATCGTTGTTGTGGCGACGTGATTTGTACGACGGACTTCCAGTCCGTCGAGGGTTTCGACGGACTGGAAGTCCGTCGTACGATTTGGTTGCGGCTCGGCCGCGCTACGGGGCAATTTCAACACGAATGGCGAATCGTCAGATTTTAGGGTCTCCGCCACTCTTGTTGATGCTTGTGATGAGTGAGCCGCAAGGCGCTAGCCGCGGGTTCTGAATGCGTCCAGAACCGGCGGCTAGCGCCTTGCCGCTCACAGCCATCAACACAAATGGCGGAGAGCCGAAAATTGGCAAAGGCGTAAGCTGCCATGTCTCATTGGTGGAGGGCAAACTACAGAAGGGTGTAACCGGCGTTCCGGAATTCAGAAACCACTGTTTTTCTAGCGTTTGTTGATAACAGGACCATGTTTTTTGGGCGAAAAAGTGCCTTTGAACAAAGATCGGTTTTTCATACACGCAATCCATCAAGGAAGATGCTACGAAACGAGTTACGACATTGGCTCGTTTCTGGGAGCGGAAGCGGTCACGTAAGTCAGATTTGAATTTGCTATTTTCCCCAATCCCCCTAATTTCATCCCGGGTTGCCGGTTACACCCACTACAGAATCGCCTCACGCAGAATCGGCGCTTCGTCGTCCACGATCAACTTAAGCGGCCGATTCGCGGGGGTGTGCAGGATCGAGTCCGGGTCGATGCCGAGCAAGTGATACAGGGTCCGACCGAAACTCTCGACCTTGTGGAGCTTGTCGACCACGCGCTCGCCCAAGCGATCGGTCGCGCCGTAAATCATGCCGGGTTTCCAGCCGCCGCCCGCGACCAGCACGAACTGGGCGTAGTCCCAGTGACCTCGGCCTGCGCCGGGGCCGCCGCCATCAATCTTCGGCGTTCGGCCCATTTCGCCGAGGGCGACCACAATCGTCGTGTCCAAAAGACCACGCACTTCCAGATCGTCGAGCAGGGCCGAGAGCGCCGTGTCGAACCTCGGGATGTGCCCTCGGCCTTCGTTGAAGTTGTCGGCGTGCCAATCCCAATAGCCCAGGTTGAAATGTACAACCGGCACGCCAGCTTCGATCAGACGCCGGGCGATCAGGAAATTCCGCGTGTTGCCCTGGGGATAGCGGGTCTTGGTGTCGCGGCGCACGTAACGCTCCACGCTGGCGGCGGGCTCACGCGACAGATCCAGCGCTTCACGCAGCTTCGGCGAACGCAGCAGATTGAACGCGGTCTGCTGATAATGATCGACCCCGGAGATCAGCTCGTCCTGGGCGTCGATCTGCCGCAGCCTCTGATCCAGCGACTCTAGCAGGCGGACGTTGCGTTCGAAGGACGGCATGGTGATCTGGGGCGTCAGCATGCGCGTCGCGGTATCCTTGCCCTTGTTCGGATCGAGGATGAACGGAGCGTAGGCGGGGCCGAGGTAGCTGCGGGCCAGGGCGTTGTGGGTGTGGATGTCAATTTCGTCGAGCGTCATGAACGACGGCACGTCGCGCGGACCGGGGCGGAGCTTCGATACGACGCTGCCGACCATCGGGTACTCTTCGCTGCCGGTGGTCATACGCGGATTTCCAGTAAGCCAATAGAGCGGGCCCTGGCTATGGTCGCCCGGCTTGTTCAGGGTGGTGATGGAGCGAAGGATCGAGAATTTGTCGGCCCGTTTGGCGAGTTCGGGCATGAGTTCGCAGATCTGCATTCCGACGACGTTGGTTTGAATCGGACGGAATGGGCCTCGGTACTCTGCTGGAGAGTCTGGCTTCATATCGAACATATCGGTATGGGGAGGCCCGCCGCCGAGCCAGCAGACGATCATCTGTTTCGCGCGAGCCGTGGAGGCGCCGGAGCTGGCCTGCGCGCGGACGATGTCGAGCATGGAGACGCCGCACAGGCCGAGTCCGCCGATGCGTAGGAAATCGCGACGATTCATTATCAAATCTCCAGCCAGGAAATTAGGGACTTCGTTAGTGTTGAAAGAGGAATTCGCGGGTGTTCAGCAATGACCACAGTACGCCTTGAAATCCCTCGTCAGTGGTGGGGGATTCCTTGAGAAACTCTCCGCACGTGTGCCGTTCCTTCGCCTCGGGAAATCGGCTCAGCACCGTCAGATATAGCTCGTCCAGCCGCGCCTTCTCGTCGCTGTGCTCCTTCACAATTCGAGCGACCAATCCCTTGGGCTCGGCGATCTTCTCCCACAGACGCGGATGGTTCGCCAGCGTGAGCACCTGAAACACCGACGCGCTGCCGTCCCGCTCACAATCGCACTGCACGGCTGACTGGCGTCTGGGCTTGCCGAAGTTTTCGAGCATAAACGCGACGAACCCATTTTTCGGCATGAACGGTGCCTCGATCGTCCTGAGCTGCTCGGGCCAATGGTTGGCCTTCATGCCGAAATCCTCGCTCACACCGGTTGCCTGATTGAGTGCGTCGACAAGCACCTCCGCGGGAAGCCGACGAACCGGAGACGCTGCGTAATTTTTACCCCGGTCCACCAAGCTGGCGGCAGGCGCCTGGCTCGACTGCTGGTAGGTTCGGCTCTCGAGAATCGTGCGGTGCAGCCAACGCAGGTCGTACTTAGCGCCGATGAAGCCGTCGCACAGCTCCTTCAGCAATTCGGGGTGCGTTGCGGGATTGAGCGGCGACAGATGATCCGGCGGATCGACAATACCTCGCCCGAAGTAATGAGCCCAGACGCGGTTGACGATCGCCTTGGCGAAGAAGGGATTATCGGGCCGACGCATCCAGGCGACGACATGAGCGCGTGGATCTTCGTCGGGCTTGACGTCGATCGAGGCGGACTCACCCAGGAGGCGATACGTTTTCGAGGTCTGCGAGCCGAGCGGGCTTGTCACCGTCGCGAAACTGCCGGGCGGACTCAGCAACGCCTCACCATGCAACAAGCGTGAGTCGGCCAGGACGAGGGCCTTGCTGCGATTCTCCATCTTGGCGAGGTTTTCCTTGAATTTCTCGCTCCGGTCGACGACCTCTCGCAGCCTCTCCTCCAGCTTCGTGAGGTCGTTCTTCATGAGATCGCATCGGGCCTGCACCTCGCCCGCCTTTGGATCCTTCTTCGCCAGCAGATCTACGAGCTGTTTTTCGAGCTTGGTCAGCTCCAGCTTGAGATTGCTAACGTCGGATGTCGCCTTCTTGACTTCATCGTCATGCTTCTTAGCTTCGGCATCCTTCAGCTTCTTGGCCTCTTGCTCGAGCTTCTTGCCTTCCTCGCCGAGCTTTTTCGCAACCGCCGCCTTCCCCGGATCCAGCTTCTTGATCTCGTCGGTGTAGCCGACCGGGCGCACTCGCATGAAGAAATTCGCGAAGCTCAAGAAATCGTCCTGCTGCCAAACGTCATGTGGATGACGATGACACTGGGCACATTCGAGGCGCAAGCCGAGGAACGAATGAGCCACCTGCATCGCTCCGGTCACCCCGTTCGCGTAGCGGCGCTGCCAATAGAGGTCGAGCGTCTTCCGCTGGCGGTAAAGCTCCACATCTTTTTGTCCAGGGCCGTAGCCCTCCAGCAGGGTGACGACTTCCTGGGCGTATTCGTCCAGCGAACGCGACTCACGGCTTGTGGCGAGAAGAATCCGTTCGACGAACTGGTCGTACGGCAGATTCTCTTCGAGCCGGGCCCGAACCCAGCCCTGAAGCCGGGGCGCGTCCATTTCCGTGCTGAGCCCGTCCGTTAACACGCCATAGTTGCTCGCCTTGAGCAGATCGCCGAACTTCATCGTCCAGAGTGCAGCGTGGCCGGGCCGTTTGAGGAGTTCCGCGATTTTCTTGGTTCGCTTCGCGGGATCCGGATCGGTGAGGAATTGGCGGACCTCGTCCGCTTCGGGCAGGCTGCCGACCACATCGAGAGAAAGTCGGCGTAGGAACGTCGCGTCGTCCGCCAGCGGCGCGGAGGGCAGGTTCATCTGCCGCAGCTTCTTGAGCACATGTTCGTCGACGAAGTTGTGCCCTTTGACCGGCGTCTGCGAACCGCGTCCCATGTGAGGGACGAGCACCAGAGCGATTGCGGGGAGCGAACGATAGCGAACGACGAGCGCGGTATCGCCGACGCCCTGCCCCTGGACGACACCGTGAGCATCGACCGACGCGACCTGGCTATCGAACGAGTTGAACGAACAGTAGCGGGTCACATCCTCGGTGGAGCCGTCGGCGAACTGAGCCTGGACCTTGAGCGAATAGGTCGCGTCCTTGGCCAGCACCTTGTCGGCCGGCTCAACCTTGAGCTGCAGCACCCGCGCCGCGTCCGCCGAATCCGCCGGCGCCCCCGCGCTCAGCCAATCGCGCAGCACCTGATGATCAAACGAGCCCAGGTCAAACCGCTTCCCGCCCCGATGAGGCATGACACCGGAGCCTTTGAGGACGATCAGGCTCGCGTCCGGCTGGAGAAAACTGATGCGACGTCCGCGCGACTCTCGAACGAGGCGTTCGTAGTCGAGAACGGGGTCCGCGGCGAACAGTGACAGCCGAAAACCATTCTGCCCCTGGACAGCGCCGTGGCAGGTTCCGCCGTTACAGCCCAGCTTACTGAGGAGCGCGGAGACGTGACGTTGGTAGGAGGGCGTGTCGGCGTGAACGAATCCCGTCGTGAGGAGAAGAACAGCGATGGAAAGAAGTGTTCGAGGCATGCGATGGCCTAGCGGGAAGGATGCCGAGTCGGTAGATCCGCGATAATGTACAACGTCACGTCGTCGATCAAGAGTTCCGCGCCGGGCGGCAATAGCCATTGCATCTCGTCGATACGGTCGCCCATCTTCGGCCCCTTGAAGTCGACCGTCGCTTCGTCCCACATGTCCTGCTTGAGCCCCTTCACATCGACGACGCGCTCGGTCTGGGCCGTGCGATTGACGAGCACGCCCGAAAAAAGGGGGCAGGACTTTTTTCGTGGGCGTCCTCTGGGACGAGTCGTGCTTTCGAGGCTGAGGCGGACGGTGCTGCTTTTGATCCAGCGGTCGTCGCCGAAGGGGACTCCGCGTTGAATGCAGGCGCGCAACGCTTTGACTTCCGCATCGGTTTGGGGCTTGTTCACCCAAGACCTCCATTGCCGAGGCAGCGGTGGATCGCTGGGAGTCGCCAGCCAGAGACGTTGGTCTGCGGGTTGCTGGCGGGCGTGGGCGGAGCCCCATCGCCAGTCTTCGGCTTGGTCCACAAAGTTGGCTCGCACGGGATTCCGTTCGCCGTAACGCATCCCGGTCAATAAGTGCTCGTCGCATTGAATGGGAAACGACTTGAAGCGCCCTTGATAGAGATGTCCCGTTCCGGCGGTCTTGTCGTGTGCGTGATACCGCATGGTGTGCATGACCGAGAGTCGCCGAAAGAGGTCGCTGACTTGCTCGTCGGTGTTCGGTCGGACGACGAAGTGCCAGTGATTGGGCATCACCGCCATCGCTACAATGGGGGTCTCCATCACTCTTGTTGATGCTTGTGATGAGTGAGCCGCAAGGCGCTAGCCGCGGGTTCTGAATGCGTCCAGAAACGGCGGCTAGCGCCTTGCCGCTCACAGTCATCAGCACGAATGGCGGAGAGCCAGATTTCACTTCGTTCGAAACACGTTGCTCTGCACCACGCCATGCACGAGCGATCGCAGGCTGTAATTTTCGGGTGCGGTTTGCTGGACGATCTGTTCGATCTGCTGGCGTTCGAGCGGGCCGGTGGGCGTGCCCGTGGCGTCCGCAAAACAAAGAGTCCTGACGTCCTGACCCCTTTTCTTCTGCACTCTTGTTGATGCTTGTGATGAGTGAGCCGCAAGGCGCTAGCCGCGGGTTAACGCGCCCAATGACAGCCAGCGTTATCGCCGTCGTACCAGCCCATTTCATTGAGGTCTGCGGCATACGAGCCTTCCGTCCCGGCGCGGCAGGCGTATTCCCACTCGGCTTCGGTCGGCAGACGCAGCGCGCCGCCGGCTTTCGTGGCGAAGGTCTCGCAGTCATGCCATGCCCGCGCGCTGGGCGTAAGCCGAGCAAGCTTGGCGGAGCGTCGCGGCGTCGCGGAGCGTTTCGTTGCGGCCGAGGAAGAAACGGAACGCTTGACGCACAAACATCTCTTCCGCTCGCTCGGTGGCCTGCTCAACCGTCAGCGTCTTGACTCGCGCCGGATCGCCCGCAATGAGCCATCCCGGCGTGAACGCTAGGGCGATCGTCAAGCAATGCATCGTGTTCCAACTTTGCATGACTTCTCCTCGAATTACTCGCACACCCAGTTGTCGTTTTCATCGCGCATCCTTTCTCACTCGGTGATTCCGATCCCCGATTCTTTCATTCCAGCCATTTTTGAAACCACGCCCAGGCATCTGCCTGACGCTCGGCATTGAACTCGTGGGGCCGGTCTTCGATGACGCTTTTGAAGTGATCGGGCACGCCCGCCTTGGCGTAGCACATCGCCAGTTTCTCGTGAGCCGCACGGACGCCATCCGGTTCAAACAACGCATCCTGAATGCCATTGATGACCAGCAGCGGCTTCGGCATCGCCAGCGAGGCGATGTCGGGATGGTCCATGTAGCGGTAAAGGCCTGGTATGATCGCCGTGTTACCGATGGTGTTACGCACTTGCTTGGCGAGCTGATTCGGGAACGAGCACATCCAGCCGCAGACCACCGCAGCTTTAATGCGGTCATCCAGCGCCGCCAAATACGTGGCGCGCAGACCGCCGATGCTGTGTCCCACGCAGCCGATGCGCTTCGGGTCCACCTCGGGCCGGGTGACGAGGTAATCCACCGTCCGCATATCATCCCAGGCGATGATGCCCGCCCACGTCACGCCTGCGCTGAGCAATGTCCGGCTCATGAGCTGCTCGCTGGCGCCGCTGCGTTTGTTGAACGTCGTGACGGACTCGCTGGTGATCGTCGCCGGCCGATTCTTCCACTGCGGCGGGTCGTCTTCGAGCACCATGCGACGTTCGCCCCAGAAAAACATGTCGATGCTGATCACGACATAACCGCGCCGCACCAACTCGGTGCCGATGGCTTTGTCGCCATAGTATTGCCGCCGCATCTCGATCAGCGTCGGATGCACATCTTCGCCTTCCAGCTCCCGTTCACGGCCCCAAAGATAATGCGCACCGTGCGAGTGCAGCAGCACCACCGCGGGCGCGGGCTTCTTCGCCCCCTTCGGGATCAAGATCGTGCCCGGAACGCGAAACACCGGCGTCGTGTTGAAGGAGATCTCTTCACGGATGTAATCCCCACAGTCCTTCCGCGACACGACCTCCGCCTTTGGCTCCACCTTCTCCGGCGCATAATGCAGCAGTTCGAGCATCTTCGCTCGGGCCTTGGCCTTCCACGCTGGGAGATCACCATGCTCCGCTTTCAAAAACGAAAGCGGCAATTCTCCCTGCGGCTTCAGCTTCTGAATGAAGGCATCCAGAGTCCCCGTGTGCGGCCCAGTCGCGGGGGGTGGAAGATTGGCGACATAGCGGATTTCGGGTTTCACGCTCGGTTGCGCACAGACCGACGAGGCGGCTGCCAGAGTGGCGAGCATCGTAAAAAGCCGACAGTAAGCCTGTTTCATGGCTAGCTTCCCGAAATGAAGGTATGGACTCCGACCGCGAGCCCGCCGACTCCCGAGGCGATGTAATAGCGCGACAACGCCCGGTGTCGGTGCTCGTCCAATCTCCGCGAGGCATTCAACGCCAGCGGATGCGCCGGAATTGCGAGGCATTGACGAAGTTGTTCGCGGAAATCGAAGTCAGAACTGTCCATCACGTGCCTCAAAGTGAGTGGGCTTGCCAAGTGTCTTGGCAAATCGTTCCGCGACGATGGCCGGCACGAGCGTGTTCATCACCCAGGTCACTTCCGGCGCATCGCTGGTGCCAAACTTTTGACCAGCCATGAAAATCACATTCGGAGCATCCGGCAGCGTTGCTACTGCGGGCCGATCCATCAGGTCACACGAGATCGTCTCGACTCCCTGCTGCCGAAGACCGTCCGCAACACTCACGGATGAAAACCTGGAGACCGCGATTACTCGCCGCCGCGGCTGACCAATCTCATCCAGTCCGCGACGTACCATCCGAGCGAGCGTCGGTCCCATCTTGCCACTCGCCCCGAGCACCATCACATCCCCATCCAGGGAACGCAGCGTTTCCAGAACGCCCTGAGTCGGGCGACTCAACTCGTCTTCAAGTTCGGCGATTGTGCAAATGGGGTTCATGGATCTCTCGTCGAATTGTGAGTGTTGAAGTCGCTAAGGATCGGCGCATCAATAACTGTCTGATAGTGGCTGAGGCGTCCCGCCTCAGTCCTGGGGCGGGACGCCCCAGCTACGACAGTTATTTCTGCGCCGATCCTAGTCATCGACTCAGGCGTCCTTACGGTTTGACCATGACCTCTACTTCATTGGACAGCCGCCAGCATTCCACGTGCGCTTCCTTGGCCGCGGCCACGGTGAAGTAGTACCGACCGGGCTTGAGGTCTTTGATTTCGGCTGCAGTCGCGCCGCGGACGATCGCAGGGTTCAGGTCGCTGTTGGGCTGCGCGCCGTAGCGGACGATGTACTCAACGACCTCCTTGTCCTTGCTCGGCTCCCAGGACAGCTTGACGGTCGAGCCGGCGACCTCGGCCTTGAGATTTCTGGCTGGGTCTCGCGGACGCAGGCAGGCTTGCTCGCTCTCGCCCGCGGCCTTCAGCAGGGCCTTCAACTGCTCCAGATCCACCAGGTTCCAGTTTCGCCGGTCGGCCCGGTCCAGCTTGACGAACTTGTTGGGGCTCATGATCGGCTTGCCCAGCCCCTCGCCTGCCGGCTCGATCAGGCTCGGCGCGGTATCGCCCCCTGGCCCCTCGAACTTCCCGCCGAGCTTGTGCGTCATCAGGTCGCCGGTTGGGAAGATGTTCTCCTCTGCCACGTCCGGCCCGATCCGAAAGGTGTTGTTCCGGATGGTGAGGGCCTTGATGGCGCGGAGGGCACCCTCCACGCCGCCCTTGAGCAGCGTGATGTCGTTGTCTTCCATAACCAGGCCCGATCCCACGAAGGGGTGGAACAAGTAATCTGGGCTTCCCCGCGTTTGTTGGGCGCTGGGTTAGGGATGAAACAGACCGGGTGACATGATCAAGAACTCCGCAGGAGTTGGTGTTGCCGTGGTGAGTCTTTTTCGCCGTGAGTGGGCGTGGAAATCAAAACAGACACTCACGGCGAAAAAGACTCCCCACGGCCGCGCGATCCACCGGGGGGCGGGTCGTGGCCAGAGCCGGTTACGCGGCTTCCTCGAAGGCGACCGGCGAC